>CALUQA010000133.1 GCA_944322775.1 uncultured Elusimicrobiales bacterium | reverse complement strand
GACAACGTGGGCGACTGCGCCGGCATGGCGGCAGACATTTTTGAGTCCTACGAAGTGACCATCGTTTCGGGCCTTATTTTGGGCATTTCGCTTTGGCGTATTACAGGCCACCACGAGTGGATTGTCTATCCGCTTTTGGTGCGCGGTATCGGCGTGTTGTGCTCTATTATCGGCACCTATGCCGTAAAAGATTCCAACCGCACCGCCGGCAATGCCATGAAAGCCATTTTTAAAGGTTACAGCATTTCCGCCGCTATTTCCATTGTCATCTTTGGCGCCCTGGCATATTTTTACATGAACCAGGTGCCCGGCGGCTGGTGGCGCCCCTTTGCGGTAACGACCATCGGCATTTTGCTGGCCATCTGCATTGACCGCTTAACCGAATACTTTACAGGGACGGACAAAAAACCCGTGCAGGAAGTGAAAAAAGCCACCACCACCGGTTCCGCCACGACCATTCTTTCCGGTCTGGCCGTGGGTATGGAATCTGCCGTGTGGACGACCGTGGTGCTGGCGGCTTCCATTTTTGCTTCCGTGCTGATTTTTGGCACCATTGACGGGTTAACGGCGGCCGAGTCCTTCACTTTTGTGCTTTACGGCGTGGCCATGACCGGCATCGGCATGCTGACGCTGACGGGCAACAATGTGGCCATGGACTCCTTCGGCCCCATTGCCGACAATGCCAACGGCATTGGCGAAATGGCCTGGCACGGGCAAGACGACGCCGACACCAAAAAAGCCCGCCAAATTATGGCAGACTTGGACGGCGTGGGCAACACCACTAAAGCCATCACCAAAGGGGTGGCCATCGGTTCGGCCGTGATTGCGGCGGTGGCGTTGTTTGCTTCATACATGGTGGACGTGAGCAATGTGCAAACCCTGCTTAACGACGCCTGGAAAGCCGCCGGCGAAAATAAGGTGCTGGAGCTTTTGTCCCAGGTAGGCATTGTGGTGTCTAACCCGACGGTGTTTGTGGGCATGCTTATTGGCGCGGCGCTGCCGTGGCTGTTCTCTTCTTTTGCCATCAATGCCGTCAACCGCGCGGCCGGGCTTATCGTGCTGGAAGTGCGCCGCCAGTTCAAACTGGGCGTGCTGGAAGGCAAAGCCAAGCCCGATTATACGCGCGCGGTGGGCATTTCCACCATTGCAGCGCAAAAAAAACTGATTGTGCTGGCCACGCTGGGCATTGTGTCGCCCATTGTGGTGGGGCTGGCCATGGGCGTGGAAGCGCTGGGCGGCTTTTTGGCGGGCATTATTGTGTCGGGCCAGTTGCTGGCGGTGTTTATGGCAAACTCCGGCGGCGCGTGGGATAACGCCAAAAAAGTGGTGGAAGACGAACCTTCCGACATTGCATCCAACACCGGCAAAGGTTCCGAACGCCACAAAGCCAGCGTGGTGGGCGATACGGTGGGCGACCCGTTAAAGGATACCGCCGGCCCGGCCGTCAACCCGTTGATTAAGGTGGTCAACATGGTGGCCGTCATCGTGGCGCCTATCATCGTAAACTACCACAACGACTATACGCCGCTTGGCAAAATCGGCTGGGTGTGCGTGATTGTGCTGCTGGCCGTGTTG
The DNA here is from genome assembly GCA_944322775.1 of uncultured Elusimicrobiales bacterium. Lineage (GTDB taxonomy): Bacteria > Elusimicrobiota > Elusimicrobia > Elusimicrobiales > Elusimicrobiaceae > Avelusimicrobium. The sequence continues at coordinate 6,668 of CALUQA010000133.1, read as the reverse complement.
ACGTGGGCTATCCTTAAAAGCAAAGCCCCCGCGCAAGACTTCACCGCACAAAAATAATTTGCAGCAAACAAAACCCCCGCTCAAATGAGCGGGGGTTTTTAATTTACCAAAATGCTTACGGGCACTTATAAATAAGCCCGCCGTAGCGTACGCCGTCCACGTAAAAGTCCCTAAAATATTCGTCCGACGCACCCGCCGGCGCCACCGCGGCCGAACGCAAATACACCACGTTCCCGCCCAAGTTGGCGGCATTGGTGCGGATATTGTCCAGCATATCTTCGCCCCATTGGCCGCTTACGTCGTTTTGGTCGCCCAGTACGCCGGCCAAAAACTGGCAGCCTTGCGGCTTTTGCGTCACGATTTTAACTTCGCTGTTGGTTTGGCTGACTTTCGTTTGCGGCACCACCACGCACCCCCCCAACACAAACAGAGCGGCAAGCAATATTATTTTATTTTTCATTTGTCCCCCTTATTTTCTTTAACGCCCAAACTTTTCAGGAAAGCTTTGTTGTTGTACGGACGGCCCAAAAAGGCTTGCACCATTTCGTTTTCGTCCTTAGCCGTACCCGGCGTGTAAATATACTGGCGCAGTTTGGCGCCCAGCTGTTCATTAAACAAGCCCTGGGCTTCAAACTGGGCAAAAATATCTTCCGCAATCACCAAAGACCAAGCATATACGTAATAGCCCACGTCATACGGGTCGGTCAGGCTCATGATATGGCCAAAGCTGGCCTGCGGGTAGGTGCCCTTGGTCATGGGCGTGCCGGTAATTTCCTGCATCAGGCGGGCATACATTTTGGTGCTGTTAATGCGTTTGTCTGCCGTGTGGGCCTGCAGGTCAAACTGGCCCAAAAAGTTTTGGCGCAAAAAGGCCGTGGCCTCCCCTGCATGGCGAGAGCGAACCAAAGCGGCAATCATATCGTCGGGCAGCGGCTCGCCGGTTTTGTAATGGGCGGAAATCTTTTTAAGCACTTGGGGCTGCCAGGCCCAGTTTTCCAAAAGCTGGGAATGGGTTTCAATATAGTCCCACGCCACATTGTCCCCCGTCAAGCTGGCATAGCGCGAAGTGGCCAAAGACATTTGCAGCACGTGGCCAAACTCGTGAAACAGCGTTTCCACGTCGCTGTGCGTAAGCAAGGCAGGCATACCGCCGCCGGCGGGCGTAAAGTTGGCCGCAATGACCACCGACGGCACCTGATAAGAGCCGTCCGGCAATTGAAAGCGGTCTATAAAGCTCCACGTGGCGGCATGGGTATATTTGCCGTCGCGCGGGTAAGCGTCCAAATAAAAATAAGAAATGGTTTCGCCGCTTTTGCTGTCTTTAATGATATAGGTTTGCACGTCCGGGTGCCAGGCGGGAAGCTCGGCCGGCTCAAACGTAAGGCCAAAAAGCGGGCCAAACGTGCCGAACATGCCGTCTATCACTTTTTGCGCGGGGAAATATTCTTTTATTTTTTCATCGTCTACGGCGTATTTTTGTTTTTTGTATTGGTTGACCCAATACGGCAGTTCCCAGGCGCTTAAGGTTTGGCTTTCCACGCCGGTCATTTCTTTTTTAAGCGCCAGGTATTGCTGCATTTCTTTCTGCGCAAGCGGCGTGACCTGCTTTTGCAAATCTTTTAAAAACGCTTCCAGCGTTTCATAATTTTTGGCCATGCGCTGGGGCAGCACATAGTCGGGGTATTTTTCAAACCCCAAAAGCCGCGCCTGCTTGGTGCGCAACAGCAGGGTATCTTCCAACAGTTTTACGTTTTGTTTGCCGCCGCGTTTGGCAAATTTGGTTTGCAGGGCTTTGCGGGCTTGGTCGTCTTTGGCATTGGCCATAAACGGGTTATAGTCGGGGTATTTAAGCGTAACGATATAGTTGCCCTCTTGGGTGCGCTGCAGGCGGTTGATATAGGTGTCTTCCATGCCGCTCAGTTGCTCGCGCGTCAGCTCCAGCCGGTCCTGATAATTGTTTAAATTGACGTTATAGCGCGTGATTTTATCCAACCGTTTGGTGTTCAATTTGACAAATTTTTTAAGGTCTTTGTCATCCAGCCCCATGCCGTTGCGCTCAAAGCGCTCCAGCCATTTGTGGGTCATGCGCTGTTGTTCTTCCTCCAAAGCAGGGTTGGTGTCTAAATATTTTTTTAGCGCGCGGTACACGTCGCGGCGGGTGAACACGTCGGTTTTCACGCGGCTGCCTTTGCTTTCCAGCTCGGCTGCGGCACTGCGCACGGCAGCGTCCTGGTGGAAATAGGTTAAAAGCGAAAGTGTCTTGGCCACCATCCAATAGTTGGTATAGGCATTTTCCAGCGCCAGGGGCGTGTTTTCAAAGGTACGCTGGTCATCGGGCACGGCCACCAGGGCGGAAAGGTTTTGCTCCAGCTCTTTCTGGGCGTCACTTTCCAGGGCGGTCAGTTCTGCCGCGGTATAATTAAAACGAAGCAGGCCTTTGTCAAACAATTTGTCATAGGCGCCGGCAAATAAAGCCGGGGTAACGGCTACACTAGTTAAAACGGTCATCAATTTTTTCATTTTTTCCTCCGCTTTAAATTATAACTTTTTAGGCCGCCGTTTCATGCAAAAGCCTTTGTTTGGCTCCCCAAGGGCGGGCGGTAATTTCCTATAATATACATATGGACAAAGAACAAGGCGTTACCGTGGCCAAATCGGCCGGTTTTTGCCCCGGAGTAAAAGGGGCCATAGATAAGGTGCTTGAGTTGGAAGCCTCCGGCAAGAAACCCATCTACACGTTGGGGCCGCTGATTCACAACAAGCAAGTGACCGACATGCTGGCCGCCAAGCAAATTACCTCCGTGGACAGACCCGAACAAGCCGCCGACAAAAAAGGCGTGCTGGTTATCCGCGCGCACGGCATTACGCCCGCCTTCCGCGCAGAGGTACTGCAAAGCGGCATGGAAGTGGTGGACGCCACCTGCCCGCTGGTTAAACACGCGCATGACGTCATTTCCCAATATGCCGCGCAAGGCTATCACACCGTAATTGTGGGCGACAGCGGCCATGCCGAAGTCATCGGCCTTTTGGGCTGCACGCAGGGCAAAGGCACGGTAGTGTCCGGCCCGCAGGAAGCGCAAAAACTGCCCCATTTTGACAAAGTAAACGTAGTGGCGCAAACCACGCAAAAAGAAAGCGTTTTTTTGGAAACGGCCGAAGTAATCAAACAAAAAGCCGACGTGTGCCAAGTGTCCAACACCATTTGCCACCCCACCAAACTGCGCCAAAGAGAAACCATACAAATGGCCAAAAATGCCGACCTGGTTATCGTTGTAGGCGGCAAACACAGCGCCAATACGGCGCGCCTGGCCCTTTTGTGCAAAGAACTGGCCCCCGCCGTGCTGCATATTGAAACGGAAAAAGAACTCACCCCGCAGCAGGTGCTGGCCCCCAAACGCATTTTTATTACGGCAGGTGCCTCCACCCCCAACTGGGTGATTGACCAAGTGGCCGACTGGGTGCGCCAAACCCGCAAGAACCGCGGCTTTGCGTTTTTGGGGCTTTTGCAGCGGCTTTGGGCCAAGCTGGTTTCTTACTCCGTTTATACGGCATTTGCCGCTTCTGCCTTGACGTATGTGTGTTTAAAGCTCGAAGGCCTGCACGCCCAATGGAAACCCCTTTTGTTTGCCTGGCTTTTTGTGTTCAGCCTCACCACCGTAAACAGAGCCTTTGAAGACCGCACCCGCCCTGCCGGCCGTCTGCCTGCGTGGGTTGGTTTTGCCGCGGCCGCTTTGGCACTGGCGGTGGCCGCCTTGATGGGGCTGCAAGTGTTCCTGCTGGCAGCGGCTTTTATGGCCGCAGGGCTGTTCTATCCGTTTAGGCACTTTATTAAATCTAAAATGTTGGCTCTGCCCGGCACTAAGGACTTTTTTACCGCGCTTGGCTGGGGCTTTGCCTGTGCGTTTTTACCCGCCTTTGCCAACGGCATGATGTTAAGAAAGGCTTTATATTTGGCCACTTTTTACACGGTGCTTTTGGTGTTTATGCGCTCGGTTACGCTGGGGTTCACCTCGGCCAATAAAGACCTGATGATTGGCAAAGAAAGCTTTTACAAAGCGTTTGGCTTTGGCAAAACCAAGCTGGCTGTGGCCGCCTTGCTGACCTTGCTGACCGCTGTACTGATTACGCTTTTGATAATTACCTGGAAGCCTGCCCTGGTGGGCATGTTGCTGCTGGGCAACTTCTACACCATTTTTATAGTAATATACTATTATAGTCACGCCGCTTCACGCGGGGTAAAGGAAGAAACGCTGATTGACGGCCAGTTCTTTGTGTTGTGGCTGCTGGCGTGGCTTTCACGTTTTATTTAGTTTTCGGAGGGAGTATGTCTATTAAAAAAATCGGCATTTTAACAGCAGGCGGGGACTGCCCGGGCCTTAACGCCGTGGTGCGCGCCGTCAGCAAAAACGCCCTGCGTCACGGGGTGGAAGTATTGGGCTTTAAAAACGGTTTTGACGGCCTGGTGCGCAACGAATTTATTGAAATTGACGAGCATGCCGTCTCCGGCATTTTAACGCTGGGCGGCACCATTTTGGGCACCAGCAATATTGCCAACCCCTTCCGCTATACGTTGGAGCCGTTCGGCACGCCGCAGGAACCCAAGGATTTGTCTTCCGTGGCCATGCACAATTTTAAAGCCAACGGCTTGGACGCTTTAATTGCCATCGGCGGAGACGGCACCCTGCACATGGCGCAACAATTTGTGGACATGGGCATGCCGGTGGTGGGCATTCCCAAAACTATAGACAACGACCTTTCCTGCACGGACTTGACCTTTGGGTTTGACTCGGCCATGTCCGTCGCCACCGACGCGGTGGACCGCATTCACACCACGGCACAAAGCCATCACCGCGTGATGATTATTGAAACCATGGGCCGCTATGCCGGCTGGATTGCCTTGCGCTCGGCCATTGCCGGCGGGGGCGATATTGTGCTGATCCCCGAAATCCCTTATAACGAAAAAGTAATCGCCGATTTTATTATGGAACGCCGTGCCAAAGGCAAAAACTTCAGCATTATCGTGGCGGCCGAAGGCGCCAAAAACGAAGCCGGCGAACAAGCCGTCACCCGCACGGTGGCTGCTTCCACCGACCCGGTGCGCTTGGGCGGCATTGGCTATAAAATAAGCGACATGGTGGAACAAACCTGCCACGTGGAAAGCCGCGTGGTGGTGCTGGGGCACTTGCAGCGCGGCGGCACACCGACGCCTTTTGACCGCTGGCTTTCCACCCGCTTTGGCGCACGCGCCATGGATTTGGTGCTGGAACAAAAGTTTGGTTACATGGTGGCTTTACAAGGTCTTTCCATTGGCGAATGCAAAATTGCCGACGCCATTTCCAAGCTTAAACTGGTGGACCCCAACGGCGAAGAAGTTAAAACCGCTTTGGAAGTGGGCATGAGCTTCGGTTCGGCCCAAATTGGCTAAACGGAGAAGAAAATGAGTGAAAATTTAGATACGCTTTTTGGCATTCATGCCGTCATGGAAGCGTTAAAAAGCAAAAAACGCAACGTGGTGCAATTGTACGTGGCGGACAATAAAGCCGGCCACCGCGCCGTGGAAGAAATTATCCGTCTGGCCAAGCGCAACAACGTAAAAATAGACCGCATGGACATAAAAATGATGGACCGCCTGACCAAGGGCGGCAACCACCAGGGCGTTTTGGCCAAAGCCCAGCCCGTGCGCCTGATGAAGCTTTCCACCGCTTTGTATGAATCCGACGGGAACAAAAAAGACTTGTGGCTTGCCGTGGACGAAATGACCGACCCGCAAAATCTGGGTGCCATTATCCGCAGTGCGGCCTGCTTGGGCTTTTCCACCATTATTTTGCCGCAGCGGCGCACCGTGGGGCTGACGCCGGCGGTGTATAAAGTGGCCTGCGGGGCCGTGGAACGCGTAAACATTGTGGAAGTGAGCAACCTGTCTAACGCGCTTTTGGACCTTAAGGAAGAAGGGTTTTGGGTGTATGGCGCCGATATGGACGGCCAACCCATTACGCAGACGGACTATGCCTCCCCGGCCGTGCTGGTCATCGGCTCCGAAGGCACCGGCATACGCGAAAAAACGGCCGAAAACTGCGACCAGATTATTTCCATTCCGCAGCATGGCGGCGTGGAAAGTTTAAACGCGTCGGCCGCGGCCAGCATTATCATGTATGATATGTTTTCTAAAGTACAGTTAAAAAAATAAAACACTGCAAACAAAAACCCGGGTGCCAAAAGCACCCGGGTTTTTTATGCGCTAAAAACTTAATTATAGAGTTCCACTTTGTCTAATTGTTTGCCCGTTTCGCTGTACACGGTCATGGTCAGTTTGCGGTCCGTAATGCGCACGTCTGCATAGTGGTAGGCAGACACAAAGCGCGCCGTAGAACGGTGGCTGCTGGCGCGGCGCGTAGGCGTGGCCCCGCCGCCGCCCAAGGTAACGTACGTTACGCCGCGGGTGTTGGGTTCGTCTTTATACATGGGGAACGTGCGTTCATAATCGGCTTCCGCCCCCTGCAAAACAAGGTCTACCCCATAACGCTCAAATAAAGGAACAAAATTGGCTGCCGCTTCATTGGCGGGCCCTTTTTGACCGGTGGAATACATGGGGGCATTCACAACCACAATTTTCCATTTTTCCCCCGCGCCGGCCAGGGTGCTTTGCAACCATTTGTATTGGGCAGATT
>CALUQA010000132.1 GCA_944322775.1 uncultured Elusimicrobiales bacterium | reverse complement strand
AGCGGGATTTGATTACCAGCGACGACCAATTTTTTGATCCGGTTTACAGCACCGCCATGGCGCTGGCCGTATATGCTTCTGACAATTCCGGCTATGACGATTACAGCCGTGACAGTTACGACAAAGGCGGCTCTTTGTTTGGCAAGTTGGGCCGCATGCTGAAAGGCATGGATTTGTTCGGCGGTTGAGCCCGCCGGGAGTGACGTATGAGCGATTTATTTATGCCGGCCGATTTGTTTGAAACCAAAAAGGCCAAGATTAAAGTTATCGGCGTGGGCGGCGGCGGCGGAAATGCCATTAACCACATGGTCAGCTCCGGCCTGAAAGACATTGATTTTATCGCCGTTAATACCGACGCGCAGGATTTGCGCCGCAATAAAGCCCCTTATCTGGTGCAGGTGGGGGAGAAAATTACCAAAGGGCTCGGCGTCGGCGGAGACCCCGAAAAAGGCCGCCGCGCGGCAGAAGAGTCCAAAGAAAAACTTAAACTCATCATCGGCCAGACGGATTTGCTGTTTATCACGGCCGGTATGGGCGGCGGCACCGGCACGGGCGTGGCGCCCTATCTGGCCAAGCTGGCCAAGGACTTGTACGGCGACGACCTGTTGGTCATCGGCGTAGTTACCCGTCCTTTTAATTTTGAAGGCTACGTGCGCGAAAAACAGGCCGATGAAGGAATCAAAGAAATGCAAAAATACGTTGATTCCATGATTATTGTGCCGAATGAAAAACTTTTTGCCAATATTGACCCGGAAACTTCTTCCAAAGACGCTTTTAAAATGGTAGATGAAGTATTGCTGCAAGCAGTAAAGGGCATTTCCGAAGTAATCACCAAGCCGGGTGAAGTAAATATTGATTTTAACGATATTCGTAAAGTGATGTGTCATTCCCACAAGTCGCTTATCGGCATTGGGGAAGCCAGCGGTCCGGGCCGCCATTTGACGGCGGTTAAAAAGGCTATTTCTTCGCCTTTGCTGGAAAATGCCGACATTCGCGGCGCCAAAGGGTTCATCGTCCACTTTCTGGCCGATGAAAACCTGACGCTGATGGAACAGGGCGAAGTGATGAACCTGATTCGCCAGTATGCCAGCAACGATTCTATCGTCATGTTTGGCCATTCCTATGACAGCAGCTTAAACGGTGCGGTAAAAGTGACGGTGATTGCCACCGGTTTTAGTGCCGAAAAAGCCAGCATGTTTAATGCCCGCCGGCCCCTGGAAATCAACCAGCCGGAAGCATACGATTTAAAGAAAAACGTGTTTGCCACGTTTGACCAACCCAAAGCGCAAAACGAAGAAGAGGACAATATGTTAATCCCTGCGTTTTTGCGTCGTAAAAAAGCGGCCAAAACCCGTTAAAGAGGAGGAGTTATGGCGGTAGGACTTCAAAGTTTGCTCAGAACGGTAGTGGACAACAAAGCCAGCGGTTTGCACATTCGCGGCAATTCCAACGCATACGTGCGTTTGAACGGTAAAATTAAACCCATTGACGACTCTTTCGTCAGCAACGACGAAGCCAAAAAAATGGCTTACGCGTGCATGGGTGACCGCGAAAGAAAAATTTTTGAGCAGTACAGCACGGTGGACTTTTCGTTGGACGCCAAATCCTACGGGCGCTTTCGTTTCAACGTGTTCCGCCAGGCGGGCAAAATTGCCATGGCCATTCGCCACATTCCGCTTAAAATCCCTTCTTTTAAAGAACTGGCCTTGCCGGAAGAAGTTATTAAAAAAATTGCCGACAACCGCCGCCGTTTGATTATCGTAACGGGTATGACCGGTTCGGGTAAAACCTCCACGTTGGCGGCCATGATTGACTATATCAACCGCACCCGCAACGGCCATATTTTGACCATTGAAGACCCTATCGAATTTGTCCATACGGAAAACCAGTGCATTATCAGCCAACTGGAATTGGGTGTAGATACGCCTTCTTACACGGGTGCGTTGCGCGCCGCCATGCGCCAAGACCCGGACATTATTATGATTGGCGAACTGCGCGACGCGGAAGTGATGAAAGCCGCCATTTCCGCGGCCGAAACGGGCCAGCTGGTGCTTTCCACCATGCACACGGTCAACGTGCCGCAAACCCTGGCACGCTTGACGGAAGCCTTCCCCATTGAACAGCATTCTCAGGTGCGCATGCAACTTTCCGAATTAATCCGCGGCATTATCTGCCAGCGTTTGCTGCCCACCATCAAACCGGGCATGACGCCGGCACTGGAAATTATGGTCAGCACGCCGCAAATCCGCAAACTGATTTTGGAAAACCGCTCCAGCGATTTGGTCAAAGCCATTCAAACCGGGGAATATTACGGCATGATTTCTTTTGACCAGTCTTTGGCCAATTTGTACAAGAGCAATAAAGTGGATATGGAACAGGCCATGGGGGCCGCTTCCAGCCCGGACGCCTTGATGATGGCCATTCGCGGTGTGACGGGCGGGGTGGACAACGCATGAAACGCTTAAACGGGCCCGTGGTGGCCATTGACGGTACCGCCGGAACGGGGAAATCTTCCGTCGGCCGCGCCGCTGCCCAGCAACTGGGGTTTGGCTTTTTAAGCACCGGCGGGCTGTACCGCGCTTTGGCCTATAAAGTGTTTGCCGAAAAAGTGGACCCGACCGATGAAAACGCCGTGCTGGCCGTGGCCCAAAAAATGCAGTTTTCTTTTGAGCGCCAAAGCGACGCCACGCTGAAAATGTTTGTGGACGGCCAGTATTTGGGCGATAAACTGACCTTGGACGAAGTGGCCCAAACGGCCAGCAAAGTGTCCACCCATGCGCGTGCGCGTGCCGTGCTGACCGAAAAAATGCGCCAAGCCGGCAAAGACGGCGGCATTATTTTGGAAGGGCGCGACATTGGCACGGTGGTCTTTCCGGACGCGGAAGTAAAAATCTTTTTAACCGCCGCCCCCGAAGTGCGCGCCGAACGCCGCGTCAAGCAGCTGCAGGCCTTGGGCGTAGCGGCCGATTTTGACAAAATTTTGGCTTCTATCAAAGAGCGCGACTTGCGCGACACCACGCGTGCCGCGTCCCCGCTCAAACCGGCGCCCG
>CALUQA010000131.1 GCA_944322775.1 uncultured Elusimicrobiales bacterium | reverse complement strand
CGCGGTTCCAGTTCGCTAAACCCAATGCCGCAGTGGGCGCAGGCGTTGTTTTCGCTGTATGTAAACTCGCGCGGGGCGGCGCCTTCGGTTTCCAGCACGCGCACTAGGCCTTTGGAATATTTGAGGGCGTTTTCCAAGCTTTCGGTTAAGCGTTCTTTTTCAAACTCTTCCACAAAAATTTCATCGGCCACCAGCTCAATGGTGTGTTTTTTGTAACGCTCCAACACGGGGGGCTGGGCCACTTCGGTAATAATGCCGTCCACCCGCGCTTTTACGTAGCCCTCTTTTTTCAGTTTGGCAAAAAGCTCTTCATACGTGCCGGCGCGGCCGCGCACAATGGGGGCAAAAATATATACGTTTTTATCGGCAAATTTCTTTAAAATATCGGCCGTAATGCCCTGCACGGACCAGCTTTCCACCGGCCGCCCGCACTGGGGGCAGTGCCGTTTGCCAATGCGCGCAAACAGCAGACGCAAATAATCGTAAATTTCCGTCACCGTGGCCACGGTGGAGCGAGGGTTTTTGGACGGGTTGCGCTGTTCAATGGAAATGGCGGGGGACAGCCCGGAAATGTGTTCCACGTCCGGCTTTTCCATCAGTTCCAAAAATTGGCGTGCATAGGCGGACATGCTTTCCACATAGCGGCGTTGGCCTTCTGCATAAATAGTGTCAAACGCCAGCGAACTTTTGCCGCTGCCGGAAAGACCGGTAACAACCACCATTTTGTCTTTGGGTATTTCTACCGTAACGTTTTTAAGGTTGTGCCCTTTGGCGCCAATTACTTTAATGCTTTTCATACTAAATAAAAATCCTTGTCAGCCTCGGCCCTTTTGCCGCGCTTTTTGCTGTAAAATATCTGTATAAATTATATAATTTATAAAACCTGCCGCGCTTTTGCACGCGTGCGTGCGGGTGAAGGGCGCAATAACGCCCCGAAAGAAAAAGACGTTTTGCCGGCGGGCGGGGCTTCTTTTTCTTTTGCATTACACGCATGTTGCGCCGCTTGCGGGCGGCCACAACGGAAAACGAAATGAAAAAAAGCGTCAAGTTTCTAGTTTATGCCATAGGCATTATTCTGTCGGTGGGTATTATTGCTTTGCTGGTGTATCAGGGCAAAGACAGCATTGTCAAAATTTGGGAAGAAGTAAAGACGAAATATTTGTTTTTGTCCATTATGTCTTCCGTGCTGATTTATGTGGCCATGGGCATGAGCCTTTACGAAGTGTTGCGCATTATGGGCCGTCGCATTAACAAAGGGGCGGCCATCGGCATAGCGCTGGTGTCCACCACGGTGAATTATGTGGTGTCTTCTTTGGGGGTGAGCGGGTTTGCCTTGCGCGCGCATTTGCTAAACCGCCGCCGCGTGCCTTTTGGCATGTGCGTGACGGCCAGCATTGTCATCAGCGTGCTGTTGTATTTTGTGCTTGCCATTATTATTTTGCAGGGGTCGGTGCTGATGTTGTTCAACTCCTCGGCCACCACCATGCAGATTGTCAAAAACTTTTTGCTCATCATCATCATGTGCGCCGTGTGTGCGTTTATCACGGCGTTTTTGTTTAACAACGAGTGGCGCTCCAAATGGGTGCGCAAAATCTTCCGCTGGCTTAACAAGTTTTTGTTCCACGTGTTCCGTGCGCTTATCCCCAAAGGCCGCTATGACGACTTTGTGGACCAGCTGGACGAAGGCATTGATTTAATCCATAAGAAAAAGAAAAAACTGACCTGGACCATCGTCTATGTGTGCATGGACTGGCTGTTTACCATTTTGGTGCTGTATTTTGCTTTCCGCGCCGTGGGGGTGCATATCTCTGCGGGCAGTTTGGTGGCCGGGTTTGCCGTGGGTATGGTGACCACGCTTATTCCGGTGCTGCCGGGCGGCCTGGGCGCCATGGAACTGGCCATGACGGCCGTGTTTGCCCAAATGGGCATAGATTGGGACGCGGCGCTGATGGCCACGCTGATTTACCGCGTGGTGTATTACATTTTGCCCGGCATTGTGAGCATTTTTATTTACTGGGGGCTGCAACTGTCGGAAACGCCGCGCCAGTCCAAAAAATTAAAAGAGGTCACTTTTCATGAAGGAAAGAATTGAAGAATGGGTGCCCAAAACGGCCCCGAGTTCTTTTGTGCATAAAACCGCCGTGGTGTGCGGCAAAGTTACGCTGGGGGAAAATGTTTCCGTGTGGCCCTGTGCGGTGCTGCGCGGCGACATTGCCGACATCGTCATTGGCGAAAACAGCAATATACAGGACAATGCCTGCGTGCACGTCAATTATAACTGCCCGGCCATTATCGGCAAAGGGGTCAGCGTGGGGCACGGGGCCATTGTGCACGGCAGTAAAATTGGCGACAACTGCCTTATCGGCATGAATGCCGTGGTGCTGGAAAGCGAAATAGGCCCCAACTGCCTTATCGGCGCGGGGGCCGTGGTAACGGCGGGGAAGAACATTCCCGCGGGGTCTTTGGTTATGGGCGTGCCCGCCAAAGTGGTGCGCGAACTGAGCGAAGACGAAATAAACGGCATTTTGCAAAATGCGCATGAATATGCGCGTTTGGCCAAAAAATTTAAAGACGCGGCGGAAGAAATAGCATGCAAAAAGTGGTT
>CALUQA010000130.1 GCA_944322775.1 uncultured Elusimicrobiales bacterium | reverse complement strand
TGGTAATTTTAACGTGCGTCAGCGCGTCCACGTCCGGATTGACGCGCAGGGCCACATTGGCGCGCAAGCCCGTGCGCTGGGCCACCTGCGCCAAGAGCTGCAGCTCTTCGGCAGATTCTACGTTAATTTGCCGTATGTTGTGGCGCAGGGCTTGTTCCAACTCTTCGGCCGTTTTGCCCACGCCGGAAAAAACAATTTTATCGGGCGTAATGCCTGCTTTTAGCGCCAAGAACAGCTCCCCGCCCGACACCACATCCGCCCCGCCGCCCAAAGCCGCCACGGCAGACACCACCGCCAGGTTGGCATTGGCTTTGACCGAATAGCACACCTCACTGTGAAAGGGCGCCAGCGCACGGCGGTAGGCTTCCAAATTGCTGGCCAGTTTGCCGTAGGAATAACAATAAAAGGGCGTGCCCACCTCCTGCGCCAGTTTTTCAAGCGAAACACCTTCCGCATGCAGTTCTCCGTTTTCATACCGAAAGCACATAATTTCTCCCGCCAATAAAAAACCCCCGCTTGCAATAAGCGGGGGTTTAAAATCGGTCTGTTAGTAAGATAGGGCTAATCCGTTTCCGCAAAATTGCAAGCAAAAGCACAAGGGCATTTTTTGCTCTTGTTCTGTTTGCTTACCTTTTTAACGGAAAAAATAATTGCCATGGTCTTAGTATAATAAAAAACAATTTTTAAACGCAAGTATTTTCTTTTGATATACTTCTTAAAGAGGAGTGTTTATGACAAAAAAAATTATTTTGCTGCGCCACGGCCAAAGCACGTGGAATTTGGAAAACCGCTTTACCGGCTGGACCGACGTACCGCTCACCCCGCAAGGAGAGCAGGAAGCCCGCCAAGCCGGCGAGCTGATTAAACAACAGGGGTTGGTATTTTCCCGCGCGTTTACGTCTTATCTGCGCCGCGCGGTCAAAACGCTTAACATTGTGCTGGAAGTGCTGAACCAGGAATGGATACCCGTAGAAAAATCCTGGCGCTTAAACGAAAAGCACTATGGCGCCCTGCAAGGCTTAAACAAAAGTGAAACGGCCGCCAAATACGGCGAAGAACAGGTGCAACAGTGGCGCCGTGCCTATGACGTGCCGGCCCCGGCCTTAACCGCGCAGGACCCGCGCTGCCCGTCGGCAGATATCCGCTACCGCCTGGTGCCGCCGCAATACCTGCCGCTGACCGAGTCGCTCAAAGACACCATAGAACGCATTTTGCCGTATTGGAAAGAAGAAATTTTTCCGCGGCTGGAAAAAGAGGATAATTTGCTGGTGGTCGCACACGGCAACAGCCTGCGCGGCATCATCAAATATCTTAAAAATATTCCCGACGAGCAAATAAGCAAACTCAACCTGCCTACGGGTGCGCCGTATGTGTTTGAGTTTGACGACCGGCTCAACCTGGTAAAAGACTATTTTTTGGGCGACCCGGCCGAAATACAAAAACGCATGGCCGCCGTGGCGGCGCAAGGCAAAAAGAAATAATCTTTCCGCATGCAAAAAACCCGCCTTATCGGCGGGTTTTTTATGGTCACATCATCAAATTTAATTCCACGTGGGGCGCAACTTTTTGATTTCTTTTTTGATGGCCGTTTTTAAAACAGGGTCGGCATAATCTATAAAAAGTTTACCATCCAAGTGGTCTATTTCATGCTGGAAGGCCTTGGCCAACAAGCCGCGGGCACGCACACGCCGGGGCTGGCCGTTTTCGTCCACAAAGCGCACGGTTACGTCCGTAGCGCGGGGTATTTCCACCCACAGCCCGGGCAGGGAAAGGCAACCTTCTTCTTCCACCAGTTCCCCCTGTTTGTCTTCAAATTCGGGATTAATGATGACAATACGTTTCAGCGAGGCATTTTTTTTGTCCGACTCCGGTATTAAAATGACCGCCAGGCGATAGTCCAGCCCAATCTGATTGGCCGCCAAACCCACCCCATGCACGGAAAGGCAGGTCTCTTCCATATCTTTTATCAACTGCGGCAATTCTTCACGCAGGGCTTCATAATCGGTATGTTTTAGTTTTTGGCGCAAGATAGGGTCGCCGTATTTTACAATTTTTCGTATAGCCATATAAGTATTATATCATTTAGCTTCACCGGGCCCAAACAGCGACCGGACAAACAAAAGGCCCGGGCAAAAGCCGGGCCAGAAAATTATTTGTTAAAGCGGTAGCTTACTTCCCGCCCTTCCCACACAATACGTGCCGTAACGGGGTGCTTTAGCTCTGCTTCTTTCAGCGCGCTAAAAGCCATTACCACGCGCTCCATTTGCGCGTTGGAACCGTGACGGCCCGAAACGCCCATGACGATTTCTTTGGCGTCCACCGCCGCGGCAACCTGGGCCATGGCATAAAAAGCATCGTTAGACTGCACCATCACCGGCACTACGGGCAAGCCGTATTTTTCAGCCAAGAAGATAACATGTGTAAACAGTTCTTTTTCGTCAGCGGCATTGCTGCGCATATCCTGGCGCAGCAAAATGTTTTCCACCGGTTTAGCGTACAAGACAATCACTTCCGTGTCGTCGGCATTGACGGTGCTGAGCACGTCTTCCAAATGGTACAAATTGTCGGGGTCTTTTACAGCCACCAAAATGCGGTTGGGTTTTTCCAACTCTTTTACCACGGCCTGCAAGTCCGACGCGGCGGCCGTGTTCATGCGTTCGCGGTAACCTTCTTCAAACATGGCATTGGCTTTGCGCGCATTGAGGCGCTCCGAAATTTTAAACACCGTAAACAAAAACGCCGTAAAACAAAGGCCCGACACGGTGGAAATTTGCTTGGTCATCAGGTTCACCAGCGCAATGCCCAAGAGGAACAAAAACACCAAAATCATGCCCACGGGAATATAATAGTTTTCATATTTAATATTCAGCGGGAACATAAAGTCGCGCTTTTCGGCCGCGCGTTTAAAGCGCAGCATAATGATAGAGCCCGTTTCCAGCACAAAGCACCACATCACGCCAAAGGCATAGGCTTCACCCAGCAGGTACACATTGCCGCGCGAAAGCAAAATAACAACAGCCTGGCAGAACGCCACAATGTTAATAATGTGATAGGTAGTACCGTATTTGCGGTGTATTTTGCGGAACCAATCGGTTAAAATGCCGTCTTCGGCCACGCGGTTTAAAAGGGCGTTGGAGCCGATAAGCGCCGTGTTGACCGCGCCGGAAAGCATCACCACGCCGGCTATCACCACCAGCGTCTGCATGATAAGTTTTAAGAAATTCGGCCCCGCCAGGGACATGGCCAAACCGGAAAGCAGATTTTCATTGTATTTGCCGGCAATCAGCTCCGGCGGAATGATTAAAGCGGAAAGGAAAGTCAGCCCGCCGGTAAAAAGCAGGGCGAAAATAAAAATTAAAATAGCGGCTTTTTTAAGGTTTTGCGGTTTGGGGTATTCTATTTCGCGGTATACCTGAGAAAGCGTCTCCAGCCCAGAAAGGGCCAGCACGCTGTGGCCAAAGGCCACCATCATGCCAAACACGCCAATGGTTTTATGCCAGTCCAAATCTTTCAGCCAGCCCAAAGACTCCGGCGAAAACTGCAGCGTAAAAGGCGGCAGCTGCACCCCGCGCAGGCTCATGGTAATAAAAGCCCAAATGGCCAGCAAAAAGCACACCGCCAATGAAAAAGCGATAATTTTGGCGCTTTTGGTGCTGGACTCTTCTATCCCTTTTACGTTTTGGCGCCAAAAATAGGCCGTAACCAACAAGGCAAACGCCACGGAAAACGATTTTTCGGGAATGGTAAAGCCGGCCCCAAACTGCAGCAGAAAAGAGTTGATTAAACCAGACAGATAATGCCCCGCCGTGACCGAACTAATAGGGCCCGTGAGCAAAAAGTCAAACGCCATGGCCGAGGCGGCAAACTTGGCCGAATTATCCCCCAGTCCGTCGCGCACCACTTTATACACGCCGCCGCGCACAAACAGAGAGCAAGACTCCACATACACCGCCAGCAATACGCCGGCAAAAAGCATAACGGCCAAAATAAACCACGGGAAGGCCGGCCCGAAAGCGCGCATGGCAATGCCGCCGGCATAAAACGCGCTGGAGCCAAAATCGCACAGCACAATGGCGGCCGCTTTCCAGAAAGGAATAAACGTCAGCATAGCCGTGGTGAGCACGATTACTTTTTTAACTCGCAGGGGGCTTTTTGCGTCTGAATGGTCGGAATTAGAAGTCATGTTCTGCCGGTAACCTATTGTGCGTCTATTTTATCAAGCACCTGTTGGGCATTTTGGCAGGTGGACAGCGCGGAAATAAACTCCGGCTTAAAAACTTCGGCCAAGGCGGCCAAAATTTGCAAATGCTGCTGGAAGAACGCCTGTCTGGCCGGGGAAAGGAACAAGAACATGGCCTTAATTTCCAAATGCGGACCGGACGGATCTTCTATCCCTTGGGGAAGCACAGCCAAAGCAGCTTTAAACGCGTCCAGTTCTTCCAGGCGTGCGTGCGGAATGCTTAGCCCCGTGTCCAGCGTGGTGCTGATACCTTCTTCACGCTTAAGCACCTGTGCCAGCACGTCTTTATAGTCCAGCTTAGCTTCGCCTGCACACACAGCCCGCGTCAAGCGCTCTATCACTTCGGCCTTGGCGGGCTTGCCCTCTAAAATAAAAACTCTGTCAGAGGGTAAAATACTGCTAATTTTAAACTTACCTGTTTGATTTGAAACCATAATCTCGTGAAATTCTATATTACAAAATCTATATGCCCCCCGCAACAGCCGCCGCGCACTAGTTCTGCCCAGTCGGCAGCTTTTTTAGCAGTTTGGCGGATTCTTTTATGCTGCCGGCCGCTTGCTGCAAATAGGGGCGGGCCGTGTCGTATTGGCCCAGAGCGGCATAAACGGCCCCTAAATGATAGGCCGCGTCGGCATTGGCATTCACAAAATCTTCGTCCAGGTTTTTCAGCAAGTCCAACGCTTGCGCATATTTGCCCTGGCGGTAATACACCCAGGCCAAAGAGTCTATAAAAGCACGGTCCTGCGGCTGCAGCTGCACCGCTTTGGATACCAGCTGTTCGGCTTCGTCCAACCGCTCATTACGGTCGGCCAAACTAAAACCCAGCAAATTATAGGCAGCGGCGTTTTTGTCGTTCTGTGCCAGCACCAGCCGAATTTGTTTTTCCATTTCTTTATATTTTTTCTGTGCTTCCAACACAAAGGCATAGGCCAAACGGGCTTGTTCATAGGAAGGGTTGGTTTTTAACACGCCTTTTAACACTTTGGCGGCCTGTTTATAGCGGCCCGTATCATGCAGGGCAAGCGCGTAAAAATAGGCAATTTCCACATTGTCGGCAAAGCGCTTATAGGCTTGGGCCAAAGTATCCGCCGCTTGTTCCATACTGCCGCCGGCCTGCTGATAAAAAGCCACCTGCAGCCATTTGGCGGCGGACGTATTATAATCGGACGTTTCGCGCAAGTATTGCGCGGCGGAGGCATAGTCGCCTTTTTCTTCGGCATACAACGCCAAAAAGTAGCCCGCCACCGTATCGCCGTTGTCTAATTTTTTGGCTTTGGCAAAATACGTTTGTGCCCGCTCATCGTCTTTTACAATAACGTACAAAGAGCCCATGCGCGAATACATCACGGCACTTTCATAGCCGGTTTTTTCCAGCAGTTCCAGTTCGCGCAGCATTAAAAAGAACTGGTTGCTCTTTTCATAAATTTCGGCCCGGGCCAGGTAAGGCTCGGCATATTCGGGGTCTTGCTGTGTGGCCAAATTGTAAAATTCCAGCGCTTTTTGTATTTGTTTTTTGCGGTAGTAAATATTGCCTATTTCATAGTCAATCACAGGAGCAATGGAAGGATAGTTGGCTTTTTGCTGCTGCAGTTTTTCGGCCGCGCGGTCGGGGTCTATATAGGTAAGCAGCAACACATATTGGTACAATACGCGCAAATCTTCGGGGTCTGTCTCCAGCGACTTTTCATAATATTGCTGGGCTTCTTTCAGCTGCCCTTTGCGCCAATTATAAAAAGCATACACGGCCCAATCTTTGCCGTCGTTTTCCCCGTCGTTTATATAGGTGGCATATTCATCGGCTGCGGCCAAGTCTTCCCGCACTATGGCGCACACGGTTAATATGCGGCGCAAATATTTGCTTTGCGGCGCCAGCGCAAGGGCTTTTTGATAATAGGGGCAGGCGTCCTGCCCGGCTTGTTCGGCCAACAGGGCTTCTATAAAGGAAAGATAGAGTTTTTCTTCCTTTTTGCTTTCTTCATTTAAAGGGAATGTTTTGGCCGTGGCAGACACGGTCAGCGCCAAGAAAAGCAGGCAGGATAAAAGTTTTTTCATATGTTTATTCCCATGATTAAAGCATCTTTGCCGGGACCGTAAAAGTCTTTTCTAACCCCCAGCTTGGCAAAACCGGCCTTGGTATAAAGCCCCTGGGCGGGCAAGTTGTCTTGGGCTACTTCCAAGGACACTTTATAAGGCCCCTGTTTTTTTAAATCTTTTAGCGTATGACTAAGAAGCGCAAACCCCACGCCCTTTTTGGCCCACGCGGGCAAAACGGCCACATTCAGTATTTCAGCAAAACCCGCCGCGGCGCGCAAGGCCAAAAAACCGATTATTTCTTTTTCTTCACACGCGCACCACACGCAAGAGCAGGCTTGGGGTATTTCCCCTGCAAAGCCTTTGCCGCCCCAGCCGGCCGCCTGAGGACGGGTGCTTTCCACCCGGGCCAGCTCTTCGGCGTCCAGCGGCAAGGCGCGGCGTATGTTCATTTGCCAAGCTCAAACCGGGCCGGTTTTAAATACAAGGGCTCCAGTGCGTTTTTCTGATACGCCTCATCGGCCGACATATCTATCAGCGTTTGGGGGCGAATGACGCAGTCTTTCATCGGCGCCAGCGTGCAGGCAATGCCGCTCAGCAATTCCTGCAAAGAGGTGCCTTCCCGATCCGTTCCGGCGCAGTACAAAGGCTCTGTCCGCTCTTTCAGTTTGGCAAGCAGGTCTTCTTTGCTAAGCCAAAAAGGCCCTTGGGCTTCCGCCCCGAAAAACTGCAAAAAGTATTCTTCTCTAAACGCATGCAGCACCACCGCCAACAGACCGTCCGGGTTCTGCTTTTTCCACGCGGCATATTCGGCGCTTTGTTCCACCTGCTGGCGCAGAATTTCAAACACGGTGGCGCTGGCGGTTTGCGTGCCGTTTAAATAAGAGAGCATAGAAGCAAACGTAAGCGAAATGCGAATGCCCGTAAAACGCCCCGGCCCGCGCACAAAGAAAATCTTTTTAATATCCGGCAATTGGGCGCCTGCTTTGGCAAGCAGTTTTTCTATTTGCGGCAATAAAAAGCGCTCCTGCTTAATGCCTGTTTTGCGCACGGTATAGGTTTTGTGTCCGTCAAAGGCGCAGGTCATCAGCGTCGGGCCGGAGCTGTCCATACCCAAAATTATTTGTTTTGACTTTTCCATAATCCCTCCGCCAATGCTTGCGATACGGGCCCAAAGGCGTGCAGTTCAATGCGCCGTTGGTCGCCCTCTTGTAAAATAAAATCCATTTCCAGCCGGTCCTTGGGCATCATGCGGGCCAACGGGTCGGGCCATTCGGCCAAGATGACGGCTTTTTCGTCTTCCAACATTTCTTCAAAGCCCAGGTTAAACACTTCCCCCTCGCTTAAACGGAACAAATCAATGTGATAAAGCGTATTTTTACCTTTGTGGTAACGCTTCATCAAACTAAAACTGGCGCTGGTGGGGGAGCTTTTCATGCCCAAAGCCGCCGCCACGCCTTTGAGAAACACCGTTTTGCTCGCCCCGATGGGGCCGCGCAAAAAGGCAATTTCCGCCCCTTTAAGAAGCGAGGCAAACACCTTAGC
>CALUQA010000129.1 GCA_944322775.1 uncultured Elusimicrobiales bacterium | reverse complement strand
GGCCCGCTTTTCCTGCAAAAAGAAATGACCGTGGAAGAAGACGACGATGCAAAAACCTTATTTGAAAAACTTATCCCGCTTGGCATACTTGCTTTGCAAGAAGTGATTAGCGAAATTGAAGCTGGGCACATTATTCAAACCCCGCAAGAAGGAGAGCCCACCTTGGCGCCCATGATTAAAAAAGAAGACGCCCTGTTGGACTTTCAAACCATGACGGCAGCGCAAATACACAACCGCGTGCGCGGCCTGGCCTGCGGGCCCAAAGCGCGCTGTCTGGTACATTTGCATGGCAAAGAAGAACTGCTGCAAGTTTTGCATACCCGTTTGGAAAGTGCAGACAGTCACCCCGCCGCAGCGGCCGGCAGTGTGCTCGCCGTTGAAAGCAACAAAGGAATTTTAGTAAAATGTAAGCAAGGTTGTATTTGGATAAACACTGTGCTCCCCGCCGGGAAGAAACCCATGTCCGCCGCGGCTTTTGCCAACGGACGCGGCCTAAAACCTTCCGGGGAAGTGATTTTTTGTCATGGATAATAAAGAAAACAGTTTTGAAGATTTCATCGGAAAGACGAAAAAATCTTCCCGCACCAAATGGATAGCGGCGGGGGTTATTTTCGTCTTTTTCGTTTTGCTTATTTTCGTGTCCATAGATTGGGTTATGGGCGCCTTGGTGCATACGCGCAAAGAAGTGCAGGTGCCCGACATTACCAAAAAACCCGTTACCTCCGCCTTAAACTCTTTAGCGGCTGTTAACTTGGCCATGAAACAGGCCGGGCTGGAATTTGCAGAAGATGTTCCCCCCGGTTCCGTGCTGCGCCAACTGCCTTCCGCCGGCAGCACCGTGCGTGAAGGGCGCGTGATACGCGTGTGGATTTCCCAGGGTGACGAAATGGTGTTTGTCCCCTCCGTGGAAGGGCTTGATTTGCGCGCGGCCCAACTAGCCGTACGCCAGGCCGGTTTGCAGGTGGAAAAAGTGGAAAATGCCTATTCGCTTACCGTGGAAAAGGGCCTGATTATTTCCCAAAAACCGGAAGCCGACAGCATGCTTACCCGCGGCGATAAAGTAACGCTGACCCTGTCCAACGGGCAGCCGCCCGCCAGCGTCATTTTGGTGCCGGATTTCCGCAATAAAAAACTGGCCGAAGCCACCCTGTGGGCCAGCCAGCAGAACATGAATTTGGTTGTAAAAGAAGATGCTTCCTCCCCGTTCCCCTACGGTACCATTGCCGAGCAAACCCCCGAGGCCGACAGCGAAGTGGCCCCCGGTTCCTCGGTAGAGGTCATCGTCAGCCGCCGTGAAGCGTCCGAAGACGAAAAGATGTATCACTTGCATTACGAATTGCCGCAGGGCAAAAAAGCCATGCGCATACGCGTAATGATGAAAGACGACAACGGCGAACGGGAAGTGATTAACGAAACCAGACAGCCCGGCAGCAAGATAGATTTGGAAATACCGTACAGCGGCTCTGCCACGTTCCGCATTTTGTCGGACGGCATTCTGGTAAGGGAGCGCGAAATACAATGACTTCCAAAATCGGCCCCGCAAATGGTAAAATAATTATTGCGCCTTCCATTTTGTCGGCCGATTTATGGTGTCTGGGGCAGCAAGTGCAAACCGTGCGTGAAGCCGGGGCAGACTGGCTGCATGTAGACGTGATGGACGGACACTTTGTACCGAATTTAAGTTTCGGTCCCGCCACCGTAAAAAGTTTAAACGGGCGCGCACAACTGCCGCTGGACGTGCATTTGATGGTGCGTCAGCCGGCGCGGTTTATAGAAGCCTTTGCCAAAGCAGGGGCCGATTTGCTGACCGTGCACATAGAAGCGCAGGACGATATAAAAGACGTTCTTTTACAAATTAAAAAATCAGGCGTTAAAGCGGGTCTGTCCATTAAACCCGACACCGACCCCAAACGCCTGCAACCGTTTTTAGATTTATTGGACTTGGTCTTGGTAATGACCGTGCAGCCGGGCTTTGGCGGGCAAAGTTTTCTGCCCCACAGCCCGCAGCACATTGCTTGCGTGCGCGAACAAATTGACGCCAGCGCACGGCCCATTTGGCTGGAAGTGGACGGCGGCATAAACGCCCAAACCGCCCGCCTGGCCGCCCAAGCCGGAGCTCATGTTTTTGTGGCGGGAAACGCCATATTTGCCGCGCAAGACATAAAAGGCGCTTTGCAAAGTTTGCGCCAAGCGGCCACAATTTAATTACACCGCCCGCTAGCGGGCGAACATAAGGAGAAGTTACACATGGCAGTCGTCATTAGATTACAAAGAGTGGGCAAAAAAGCCCATGCGCAGTACAGAGTCGTCGCGATCGAAAAGAAAACCGCCGTCGGTTCTGAAGCCAAAGAAGTGCTCGGTCAGTATGATCCGTGCAACAAAGAAACGGCCAAACAAATTACGCTCAATCTGCCCCGCGTGCAGCATTGGATTAAAAACGGCGCTAAACCGTCCGAAACGGTAGCCAGCTTGATTAAAAAAGCCGAAGCGGCCGCTAAATAATAAGAGTTGCCGTATATGAAAGAGTTAGCCACTATCCTTCTCAAATCCCTCTCCGCTAACCCGGACAATGTGGTGGTAGAAGAAAAAGTTGAGAATAACAAAGTTTACCTGACGACCAAAGTGTCCCCCGAGGACAAAGGCAAGGTAATCGGAAAAGACGGCTGCATTATTAAGGCCGTGCGCACCGTGCTCAGCGCGGCGGCGGCCAAACAGAACGTAAAAGTTACGTTAAAGCTGGAAGATTAATGCTAAAAGTGGACGTCGTTACCGCTTTCCCGGATATGCTTTCGGGCCCGTTGGGCCAAAGCATAGTTGGCAGAGCGCAAAAAAGCGGAGTGCTTAAACTGGGTTTTACCAACCCGCGGGATTTTACCGACGATAAGCACCATACGCTGGACGACAGGCCCTACGGGGGCGGCCCCGGAATGCTGATGAAGGCAGAGCCGCTCTACCGGGCGATTAAAAAACTGCGCAAAAAAAATTCGGTGGTTATTTTGACCAGTCCCCGCGGAGTGACGTTTACGCAGGGCTTAGCCAAAAAACTGGCGAAAAAGAAACATCTGATTTTTGTTTGCGGACACTATGAAGGGATAGACGAAAGAGTATATCCCGAAATGGATATGGAAATATCGCTGGGGGATTTTATCCTTACCGGCGGGGAACTGGCCTCGGCCGTGATGATAGATGCAATCACGCGGCTTTTGCCGGGGACGTTTAAAAAACAGGACGTGACGGTTTCCGAGTCGTTTGAAGAAGGGCTTTTGGAAGCCCCCCAATACACAAGGCCCGAAGTATGGCGGGGT
The DNA here is from genome assembly GCA_944322775.1 of uncultured Elusimicrobiales bacterium. Classification (GTDB taxonomy): domain Bacteria; phylum Elusimicrobiota; class Elusimicrobia; order Elusimicrobiales; family Elusimicrobiaceae; genus Avelusimicrobium. The sequence continues at coordinate 1,551 of CALUQA010000129.1, read as the reverse complement.
AAAAAAGTGCCTGAAATTCTTTTAAGCGGCCACCATAAACAAATGGAAGAGTGGAAACACGAGCAGGCCCTGAAATTGACAAAAAAATATAGACCCGATTTGCTAAAAACCTCTCAGGCAAAAAAGGCCGCAACCAAAAAGGGCGCCGTCAAAGCGGCAAAAAAAACCGCCAAGGCCCCCAAGAAAAAAACAACGAAATGATTTTTCGGAGGAAGTAAGAGTTATGAACATCAATCAAATTAAACACAATCTTAAAACCAACGTGCCGTCTTTTAAATCCGGCGACACGGTGCGCGTGAAAGTAAAAGTAGTGGAAGGCGACAACGAACGCTTGCAGGCTTTTGACGGTGTTGTGATTGCCCGCAAAGGCAGTGGCATCAGCGAAACTTTCACCGTGCGCAAAATTTCCTTCGGCGTGGGCGTGGAAAGAATTTTCCCGGTTCACTCCCCCCGTGTGGAAAGCATTGAAGTTTTGAAGAGCGGCAAAGTGCGCAGAGCCAAACTCAATTATTTGAAGGAACTCTCCGGCAAAGCCGCCCGCTTGCAGGAAGTGAAAAAGCAGACCGCCGAAACCGCCGAAGCGGCTCAGCCGGCTGCCGAGCAACCTGCCGCCGAGGCCAAATAAGAAGGCTTCGGGCCGAATTATTTCCTCCAATAACCGCGCTCCTTTTGGGGCGCGGTTTTTTGCGTTCTGTTAGCCGTAATAAAGCCTTGGAGTTGCAGCACTTGCCGGATTTTCACTAAACGCTTTGCCCGTTTTTATCCCCCCTTTTACGCAAAAGGCAACCAGTAGACGCTTAGCACAGCCCCTTCTACGTTTAATGTTACCCGTCCCTACCAACGCCTTACCTCCCCCCATACAAGCCCCCGCCCGATTTACCTGTTTATCAAACGTCAACAGAAAAGTTGTTTACTCTTTGCCAAAGTCATTTTTATCTTGTTTCATCTTCTGTCGTGCGGTTTGTTTTTTCTTTCCGCAAAAATAACCTTTGATATCTTTTCTGTTGCCAAAAATTTTAGTTATAATAAAGAAAAGCAGTTCCTCACCGCCGCGGCACGGCCCGCACACGGCGTCTACCGGGAGGGGTTTATGGATATCACAACGCTTAATAAACAAGTACAAGCCGAAAGTTTGTTTTTGCAGGATTTAAAAAGAGAAGTAAGCAAAGTCATCGTCGGGCAGGAAGACCTTATTGAAAAAATGTTGGTGGCCCTGCTGGCAGACGGACACATTTTGATTGAAGGCGTGCCCGGCCTGGCCAAAACATTGGCCGTAAAAACCTTGGCTTCGGCCATTCATGCGCAATTTCAGCGCATACAGTTCACGCCGGATTTGCTGCCCGCAGATATTACCGGTACGCTGATTTTTAACCCCAAAGACGGTTTGTTTTACCCCAAACGCGGGCCCGTGTTTTCCAACTTTGTGCTGGCAGACGAAATCAACCGCTCCCCGGCCAAAGTGCAAAGCGCCCTGCTGGAAGCCATGCAGGAAAGACAGGTAACCATCGGCGAACAAACCTATAAACTGCCGGCCCCGTTTATGGTGCTGGC
>CALUQA010000128.1 GCA_944322775.1 uncultured Elusimicrobiales bacterium | reverse complement strand
AATGGTGTAAATACCCACATTGCCGGTGCCGGACACGATGGCCGTTTTGCCTTTGAGGCTGTCTCCGCGGGTGGCCAGCATATTTTGGGTAAAATAGGCCACACCGTAGCCGGTGGCTTCCGGGCGCAGCAAGCTGCCGCCCCAGTTGGGTTTTTTACCGGTAAAAGCACCGGTAAAATCGTTAGTCAGTTTTTTGTATTGGCCAAACATATAGCCGATTTCGCGTGCGCCGCAGCCCAAGTCTCCGGCCGGCACGTCGGTATGATAGCCAATGTGGTGATAGAGTTCGTTGATAAACGAATGGCAGAAGCGCATTACTTCGTCGTCGCTTTTGCCGCGGGTGTCAAAGTCCGAGCCGCCTTTGCCGCCACCCAAAGGCAGAGTGGTTAAAGAATTTTTAAAAGTTTGTTCAAAGGCCAAAAATTTCAGTGCGTCTTGGTTTACGGTTTCATGGAAGCGAATGCCGCCTTTATAGGGCCCCAGGGCGCTGTTGTATTGAATGCGAAAGCCGCGGTTGACGTGGATATTGCCTTTGTCGTCTTTCCACGGCACGCGGAAGATAATCATGCGTTCGGGTTCAACGATTCGGTCTAAAATACATTCTTTGATATACTTGGGGTTTTGCTCCAAGACGGGGGCTAGGCTGCCCACCACTTCTTTTACGGCTTGCTGGAACACCTTTTGCGCGGGGTCGCGCTTGGCCATGCGGCCTAGGAAATCTGCTGTATATTGTTGAATATCCATAAGTTCTCCTTTGGGGTACGGCTTCCCTCTATTATAGCAACAAATGAAAGGAAAGCAAGCGAAGTTTTTAATCGTATTTTATCCATATTTTTTTCTTGCAAAAAGGTGTTAAAATGTTATGATATAAATAAAGTTAGTTTTACTTATATTTAGGTAATGCTATGAAGAAAAATTTAAGTTCCAATATGGAAGACTATTTGGAAGCCATCTCGCTGGCCAGCAACGAAGACGGCCTGGCCCGCGTAACGGATATACGTGATTTGCTGAAGGTAAAAACGCCCAGCGTAACGGGTGCGCTGCGCGTGCTGGCCGAAGGGGGATACTTAAAGCACGAGCCTTACCGCGGCGTAACGCTGACGGCCAAAGGCCGCCGCACGGCCGAAGACGTAAAAAAACGCCATGCCATTTTAAGCCGGTTTTTAACCGATGTGCTGGGCGTGGCCCCCAAAACGGCCAATATTGACGCATGCAAAATGGAACACACCGTCAGCAAAGAAACGTTGGAAAAACTGCATGCTTTTTTGCACAAGCAAACCAAAAAGCATAACGGATAAATTTAGGTGGTTCTAAAAACGCGCTCTTCGGGGCGCGTTTTTTATTGTTTTAGGCGGCTATCCTTTGATGTTTTGGGTCGTGGCGGAAGGAGCTATGAAGTATTGTGCCCGGGCATAAAAACAGCGCGGCCAAACGGCCGCGCCGGAGGTTACAACTAATTATCCCAACGGGCGGGATAAAACTAGAAATTTCTTTTAATAATACTTCGCACAATGCCTTCCACATGGAAGCTGTGCCTGTCGGCCACGATGGGGGAATATTTTTTATTTTGAGACTCCAAAATAATACTTTTTCCGCCTTCGCCGAAGCGTTTAACCATCACCTCCCCCTGGTTGACGCAAACCGCAATGTCGCGGTTTTTGGGGCAAGCGTTTTGCTCCACAATCAGCCAGTCGCGCGGGGCGATGATGTTTTCCATGGAGTCGCCTTTAGCTTCCACCATAAAGCCTTTGCAGGCGGGAAAATAAATCATGCTCGGGTCCACCGGCACCACGCGCGTGGGGGTGCCGCTTAAAATAGTGCCTTCGGGCCCGCATTTGGCGCAGCCATACATGGGCAGATAGACCACGTTTCTTTCGGGGTCTTTTAAGATGATATAATCGCGCGGATTTTCGGGGTTGCGTTTAAGGTAGCCCTTCTTTTCCAGTTGCTTTACGTGATGAAACGCTACACTCTTGCCCGATACCCCCAGCCGCGCGGCCAGTTCTTCCAGTGTAAGCGGATCGGAGATATTATTTTTTAAAATTTCCAACAGTTCTATTTGTTTGGGGTGCAGTTGTTTCATATTTTTAGCCCTTTTAAAAAAGTTCTATACTTTGTTCTACATTTTTTGGACCCGTTTGTAAAGGGAGTTGTGAGCCCCTTATGCTTGTAGTTTTTTGATAAAATTTCTATATGAAAACAAATAAAAATACTTTTAATTTAATTGGTGTGAACACATCTTGCAAACGTGGGTTCACCCTTGTAGAATTGCTGGTGGTTGTGCTGATAAGCGGCATTTTGGCGGCCATAGCTTTGCCGCAATATGAAAAGGCTGTTTTAACTTCACGGGCTGCCCCTTTAGAGATGTGGGCCGGAGAGGTGCAAAAATCCATTGACCGCTACCGTATGGCAAACGGCAAGGATACCTTATATTTTGACGACTTAGACGTTTATTCCGAAAAAACTTTTCCGCAGCGTACTCCGTCAGATTCTGGCTGCGCTGCATACAATAATTTTAAAACCGGGGATGGTAACGATGATTTTTATGTAAGTTTTTGTTATGGTCCGAGAGTGGTGTTTTCTTCTGGCAAGTATAAAGACTTGGGTTTTGGCGTATGCGATTGGAACACGGAAAATGCCCAAATTTGTGGGCTGGCCAACGCTTGCCGCAGCGGCGTTACCGATTCGGCCGCCAAAACGTGGCGCAGCGTATTGGAAAGTAAAGGATATAAAAACGTAAAGAGCAACTACGGTTGCTATTTGTGGATGACAAAATAATAGCTATACGCAATGCCTTTGCTAAAACCCCGGGTTTTGCCCGGGGTTTTTGTTACAGTGCTTTTAAGAACCTTTCAAAAGCTTGCTGGCCTTGCGGTGTGCGCTTATACACACCGGCATATTCCAGCACCTTGGCAAACACAACCTAAATTTTTGTATGTTTGGCAACTTTTTGTTATAGTGTTTTTATGAAAAATATAATACCTCTTAAAAAGAATGTTTTAACGGATGGTTTTACGCTCATTGAGCTTTTGGTAGTGGTACTGATAATTGGCATATTGTCTGCCATTGCCTTGCCCAAATACACCAAAACGGTTGAAAGAAGCCGCATAGCGGAAGCGCGCATCATGTTGAACAGCATGCATAAAGCTTATCAGCTTTGCGAATTGACTTATGGAAAAAATGCCAGCGAATGTCGGGACAATACGCTGGATAATAATATTTTTGTGACCTCCGGTATTTCTTTGCCGGGAACTTTGCAAGAGGATAACTGCAGCGTAAGCGGAGTGTGTGTCTCTACCAAAGACTGGGAGTATGCCGTTTCTAGAGGCATGTTGTATGCAATACGCTTGCAAGGAGGCAGCGCCGACGATTCCCCTTATTGGTTGCAAGTAAACGGAAGCAATGCAGAACCTAAAGTTTATTGTATTGATGACAATAAACATTGCTCTGAAATGGTTTCGTGTGCTTCTTCTACAGAAGACGGTTGTGTAGTAAACTAATCTGATTGTTTGAACACCCCGTTTAGAAACGGGGTGTTTTTTTGTTTCAATGGCTAAATTAATAAGAAAGTATACGTTAAAATAACTGTAAAAATAAACAGATTTAAAAACCCCGGGTTTTGCCCGGGGTTTTTGTTACAGTGCTTTTAAGAACCTTTCAAAAGCTTGCTGGCCTTGCGGTGTGCGCTTATACACACCGGCATATTCCAGCACCTTGGCAAACACGGCGCCCACCTCTTTTTGCAAAATGGTTTTTGCATTTTTGACGGTGAACTTATATTTGCCAAGCAGTTCCTCTGCCCAGGCGGCGTGTTTGTTTAAGGCGGGGTCTTTTTGTATGGCTTTTAAATCCCGTTTGATAAGCAGCTTTTCCAAGGCGTCCAGTTCGCCGGCCAAACGCGCGGGCAATACGGCCAGGCCCATCACTTCTATCAGGCCGATATTTTCCTTTTTGATATGGTGCACTTCCTGGTGGGGGTGAAAAATGCCCAGCGGAAACTCTTTGGTGGTGCGGTTGTTGCGCAGCACCAGGTCCAGCTCAAAAAGGTTGCCGCGGCGGCGGGCAATGGGCGTGACGGTGTTGTGCGGGGTTTTGCCCGTAAAGGCCAAAATGTCGGCCTGCGGGTCGCTGTAAGCGCGCCATTTTTTTAAGATATAGTCGGCGGCGTCTATCAAATCTTTTTTGCTGCCGTTTAGGCGGATAACGCTCATCGGCCAGCGGACAATGCCGGCTTTTACGCGGGGGAACTTTTTAAGTTTAAAGCGTTTTTCCACCGGGGCCTGCTCCATGGCAAAGCGGTAATGCCCGCCCTGGAAATGGTCATGCGTTAAAATGGAGCCGCCCACAATGGGCAAGTCTGCATTGGAGCCGATAAAATAATGCGGCAGTATATCCACAAAGTTCAGCAGACGGGCAAAACTGTTTTTGGTCAGTTTCATGGGTTCGTGTTTGCCCGAAAGGCAAATGCAGTGCTCGTTGTAATATACATAAGGAGAATACTGCAAAAACCAGGGTTTTCCGTCGCCCAGCAAATCCAGCGGAATCAGGCGCAAATTTTGCCGCGCCGGGTGGGCGGCGTGGCCGGCATAGCCTTCGTTTTCTTTGCAGAGCAGACATTCGGGATAGCCGGAAGCTTTCACCTGCAAGGCCGCGGCTATGTCTTTAGGGTCTTTTTCCGGCTTGGACATATTGATGGTGATGTCCAGCTTGCCGTAGGGGGTGTCTGCCTTCCACACTTTGTTTTTGGCCACGCGGTCCGTGCGGATATAGTTCAGGGCGCGGGCGTCGTGATAAAACTTGTCCGTGGCAGCTTTGGGGCCTTGTGTTTTGTACAGCACGGCAAACTCGCTGATGACTTCGGACGGGCGCGCGGCAAACACATTCATCAGGCGTGTATCAAACAAGTCGCGCTGCGTTACCGTGTCGGGCGAGATAAGGCCTTGTGCGGCGGCCCAGTCGCAAATAGGGTTTAAAATGTCGGCGGCTGATTTAGGCGTTTTGGCTTTTTTGCCCGGTTTATACGTGCTTAAGCCCAGCACGGCCAACAGTTCGTTGCGGGCCCAAATGCCGTCTTCTTTTTCTATTAAATTATTGGATAAAGCATAACTGACCAATTGGTCTATTAACGTGTAAATATCTGCCATAGCTGCTCCGTTAGTCTTTCAGTTCCCGTGCGCCGTCGTCTGCGGCGGCGATGTAAAAGTCCGGCGTGTAGCCGGTTTTGGCCCGGTATTCTTTGGCGACGTTTTGCTTGAAAGCGTCCACGTCTTGCGTTTTAACCAGGGCCACCACACAGCCGCCAAACCCGCCGCCCGTCATGCGCGCGCCCAGCACGCCGGGCTGTTTCCAGGCGGCTTCGGCCATGGCGTCCAGTTCTTTGCCTGTCACTTCATAATCGTCGCGCAAAGACACGTGCGAGGCATTCATCAATTTGCCAAATTCTTCCAGCCGGCCTTCTTTCAGCGCTTGTTCGGCTTTTAGCGTACGTTGATTTTCATACACGGCGTGTTTGGCCCGTTTGCGTTCCACCGGGTCTGTGATTAATTCTTTGTTTTCTTCAAAGGCTTTTTCGCTCAGTTCGCCCAGGGCTTTAATGGGCAGTTTGGCCTGCAGCTGTTTAAGCGCATGTTCGCTTTGGGCGCGGCGTTCGTTGTATTTGGACTCAATTAAATTGTGCGGCTTGTTGGTATTGCAAATTAAAATAGAAACGCCTTTTAAGTCCAGCGGGGCATATTCGTATTTCAAGGTATTGCAGTCCAACAAAATGGCGTGGTTTTTTTTGCCCATGGCGGAGGCGAACTGGTCCATAATGCCGCAGTTCATGCCCACAAATTTATTTTCCGCTTCTTGCCCGATTTTGGCCAGTTCCGTTTGGGCTACGTGCAGGTCAAACAAGGCGTTTAGCGCCACCGCGGTGGCCAGTTCAATAGAGGCAGAAGAAGACAGCCCCGCCCCCAGCGGCACATCGCCCCAAAACAGCATATCGGCCCCGCCTTTTACGTCCAGCCCGCGCTGGCGCATGGCCCATACAACACCCAGCGGATAGTTGGCCCAGTCCTGTTTTTTATCAAAAGCCAAGGTATTCACGTCCGCTTCCACCACGCCGATTTGCGGGAAGTTAAGCGAATAAAGCCGCAATTTTCCGTCGCTTCGTTTGGCGGCGGTCACATACGTGTTAAACGAAAGCGCACACGGGAACACATGCCCGCCGTTATAATCGGTATGCTCGCCGATTAAATTAACCCGTGCCGGCGCACAAAACAGCCGCGGCGTGTGGGCGGCCCCGAAAATTTTGCCAAATTGTTCTTTTAGTTCCCCTTTGTTCATACAGGCTCCTGATTGACTATCATTTTAAAAATCCACTCGTAGCGTTCTTTTGCTTCGCATACGGCGGTGCGGCGCACTTTATGCGCCACATACAAATCGTCCCATTCTCCGGTGCAGGGCTCCATGGCCAAGTTATAGTCGCCGCGGTAGCCGCCCTGGGTTTTCCATACGGCCAGATAGGGCACTTTGTCGGCGTCGTAGCGATAGGTCAGCGTGTCGCCGTTATCGTTGTGTTTAATGGCGCACCAGCCGCGGGTGTTTTTTTGCGTGAAATAAAATTTTTCGCAGGAATTGTCCGACTCTGGCATTGTTTTGGACAAGTCCACCGGTCTGCCGGCAACCGACATGGTGTGCGGGTAGCGGTGGCGCGTGCCCCAAGGCCCCAAGGTTTTGGTGCCGTGCTCCACGGTAATAATTTCCGTCAGATTTTCGGGCACCAGCAGTTGGGTGTCGGTGGAACAGTTAAGCAGACAATGCGGCGTCCAAATAAACTCAAAGGGTTCGTCGGCCAAATTTTCCACCATATAGTGAAAAATAATTTCATTGCCTTTTAACGTTAAATCGCGCGAGAATTGATAAGGCAGGTGCGGGCTTTTTACCCACGCGGTTAGTCCGTTGCCGTTGGGGTGGACCACATGCTGCCAGGGCAAAGCCCACACTTCGCCGTGGTCTGGAATGGGCACGCCTTTGTAGCCGCCGTCGGGATAGGGGCAGGCGTCAATGGAGGGGAAAACCTCGTCAAACCCGCTGGAGTCATATTCACTGAAAGACGCCCCGTACGGGGGCGGCGTCAAACGGTCCAGCGCACTTTGAAATAAAAATTCCCGCCCGGTATCTTTTTTAATCAGGCTGGCCATTTTGCAGCCGTAACCGGGCAGGAAAGAAACACACAATAAATCATTTTCCAGCACAATGGCGTCCAGCCCTTTATACTGTTTTATCTCCATACGCTCCCCCACGCGCCTGTGAGGGCGCGTTTTTTGGTTGTTCTATTCTTTAGTCGCCCGGTTTTAAAAACGGGAAAGGCATAAAATCTTTTACTTTCTTTTTTAAGGTTTTGATTTTGCTCTTTTTATCCACCGCCACCAGCATAAGGACGGCGTCCAAATCCATAAATTCCACCATCACCTGGCGGCAGGCGCCGCAGGGGGTGCCGAATTCTTCTTCCACCGGGTCGGTGCAGACGGCCAGGGCTATGAATTTGCGCTGTCCGTCGCAAACCCCTTTAAATATGGCGTTGCGTTCGGCACAGACGGTCAAGCCGTAGGAAGCGTTTTCAATATTGGTTCCGGCATAAATTTGTCCGTCTTCTGCCAAAACGGCAGCGCCCACTTTAAAGCGGGAATAAGGCGAATAAGAATTTTTTTTGACGGCCACGGCGGCTTGCGCCAGGGCCTGTAATGTTTTGTCGGATATTTTTTTCTTCATACTTTTATTCTAACTTTGTGGCCGCAAAAGTCAAGGCCTTATACGACGAAAAAACAATTTATTAATGGTGCCAGTTTTGCTACAATGAGGCATGAAAAAAATTATCGTTATTCTTATTTTGCTGGCCTTTGCAGGCTGGTTTTTAACCGGCGGGGAGGAAATGCCCGTCCAAAATGTGGGCAATGCTGGCTCCAATATCGTGGCGTTTGGCGACAGCTTGACCTATGGCAAAGGTGCCTCCCGCCAGGAAACCTATCCTGCCCGTTTGGCGCAGCTGACCGGGCGCAATGTGGTTAATATGGGTTTGAACGGGGACACGGGCGCCGCCGCCCCGCGCCGCCTGCCGGACGCCTTGGCACAAGATCCTTATATGGTGCTGATAGAGTTTGGCGGCAACGATTTTATGCGTTCGGTATCGTTTGAGCAAACAATTTCCGCCATTTCCAAAATGATAGATGACGTGCAAGCGGCCGGCGCCATAGCCGTGCTGGTGGATACGGGCGGCTATTACGGTATGAAAAAATATACCAAAGCCTACAAAAAACTGGCCAAAGAAAAAGGTGCCGTGTTTGTGCCCGGCATTTTGGACGGGATTTTTGGAGAAAAAGACTTGATGTCCGACCAAATACACCCTAATGCCACGGGCTATAATATGGTGGCGGAAAAAGTATATAAAGAAATTAAAGATTATTTATAAAAATGGGGGGCTACCCCCTTTTTTGTTTGGGGATAACAACTGGTAAAAGTGCAAAATACGGTTATAATAAAAATATACCCCAGCTTAAAGGAGAATATATGAAAAAATTTTTAACCGCTGCCTTGCTGGCGGCCAGCGTGGCTGTGTTGCCCGCGGGTGTCTTTGCCGCCGGAGCACGGACTTATCCCGGTGCGCAGGGCGCGTCTGCCCCGCAATATTCGGCTTCTTCCGCGGCCGGGCAGGAAAGCTCCTTAAATAACGCTTTAAAGGCCAAAGCCCCCGTAAAAGAGTTTGAACCTTCTTCTTTTATAGATGGAAGCATTGACCTGAAACAAGAACTGGCCAGCAGTGGTATGTGGACACAGGAACAGGCGCAAGCCAATTTGAAAATCCGTATTCTTTTTCTGCAAACGGTATTTGAATGGCTGGATTACATGGAAAGCGTAAACCGTATTCCTCCGGCGCCGATTAAAACCTAGACGGTGCTCCCTCAGCAGGAATTGCAGCGTGTGGCCGGCAGCACCGTGTTGGCGGGCAATATCTATGAATTAATTTCTAAACCGGTTAATGCTATGGAGCGTGCCATAGCACAGCGTACAAACGTTAAACTGCGCACGGGCACGCCGCTTGATTTGAACCGTAAAGACAATATTTTTATGAACGGCAAATCCTTAAACACTATGTCTGCCGGCACGAATGTGGACTTGGCCGAAACGGCCAAAAAAGTAAGAGATATGGTGAATCTGGAAATAGACTGTGTCTATGGCGATAAACAGCTGGACGCACAGACCTGCTTTCGGAAAAAATCGGACATGGAATTTGAGTTGATGTAAAATAAAAACCCCGTCGTTTAGGCGGGGTTTTGTATTGTTCAAATTAAATGAATCCACAGAAAATGTTAGAGAACTGATTTTTTGATAAAATTTCTTTATGAAGAAAATTTATCAAAAAAGTATTTTTACAATTATAAATCGTACAAAATCCAATTTGGGCGGTTTTACGCTGATTGAGTTATTAGTGGTGGTTCTTGTCATCGGTATTTTGGCAGCTATTGCTGTGCCTCAATATGAGAAAGCAGTTATCAAAGCCCGAGTGGCCGAAATGTTAGTATGGAATAAACGCTATTTAGACGCCCAAAAGCTCTACAGTATGAATAATAATGGGTTTAGCATGTGTCTGAATAATTTGGACTTGGATTATGAAGCTGTTTTCCCGGTGGTAAAAGTGTCTAACGGTGATTGTATAGAGACGGTAAGTACAGGGAAAAGCGGATGGAAGGATTTTGAACTGGGGAAAAGAGGGGTTGTCGGTCCTTATGGTATCGTTTGGGGAGAAACAAGCCCTTACCCAGGACATGGGTTTGGGTTTTTCTCTAATTTATATACCACTCCTGGGGCCTTGGTAAAACTTTGTGCTCCCACAACAAGCAATGAGGCCAATTGGATAAAATTGCTTAATTCTATGGGCTATACACAAGTAGTTATGGGCAACAATCAGTGTTATTCCCAAAGGAATTTGCTGCAATAGTACAGATATAAAAGACTAATAAAAACCCCGCCGTTTAGGCGGGGTTTTTATTTAAACTTATTTGTCTTTACCGCAGCATTTTTTATATTTCTTGCCGCTGCCGCACGGACAGGGGTCGTTACGGCCGATTTTTGGGCCTTCGTGCACCACCGTTTCCACTTTGGGCACGCCGCCGGCCTGCTCGGCCTTCAGTTCGGCTTCGTGGGCTTTTATCCATTTTTTCATCTGGCGAATGCTTTTAAAGTCCACGCCGTCTTTTTCCATGCGTTTGGCAATGTCTATAAAACGCTGTTTAATTTGCGGGTCTTTGAGTTTGTTTTTAATCATGCCCGGCAAAGCATCAATTTCGCGTTCAATGCGCTGTTCAATGCTTTCTTTGGGGGCTTTTTGCTCCGATTTGGGGGCCTCTGCCGTGGCGGTAACGCCCGCCGCAGTGCCTTCTTCCTCGGTTTTCTTCTTAAACGGATTCCACATACTTCTTTAACTCCTTAAACAAATTAGTGAAGCAAATTCTCCACAAAATTCTTAATAATTTCGGCCTTTTCAAAATAATGTTTGCTGCGCGGAACGACCAGGCGATTGGGGTGTTTTTCCCAAATTTTTAAAATTTTGTCGTCAATTTCAAAAGCCTGCTGCAAGGTTTCCGTGCGCACATTGGTGGCCTGGTAAAAGTCCTTCTCCGGCGGAGGGGACAAGTGGATGACCGCGTCGTAGCGGGCCAGTTCCGCCTCCAGCGTGGTGCCCATGGCTTTAAAAAAGTCTTCGGGGCCTTTGGGCCAATACACGGCGCCGTCAATGGAGCCGCGGTCGCACACAATCAGCTTTGCGTTAGAGGTTACATCGGCCAATTGTTCCAGCTGGTGCACCGTGTAGAAAATGATGCGCTGGGCGTGCTCGATATGAATGGGGCTGTTGTCCTTGCGGGGAAAACCGCCGCTGTAAATCAGCGTGGCTGCTTCCTGCACCAGTTCAATCTGGTTGCCGAACGTTTCCTTTAAAATGGACAAGGCCGTTGTTTTGCCGCCGCTGGGGCCGCCGGTTAAAACGATTTTCTTTTTGCTCATTTTTTCTTCTCCTGGGGAAGAAGAGTTTCAATAAAATCTTTAATGATGCCCGCTTTCTGGAAGAAATGATCCATGGAAGGCAGCACCATGCGGTTGGGGTGTTTTTCCCAAATTTTTAAAATTTTGCGGTCAATGCGCGAAGCTTCTTCCAGCGTTTCGGTGCGCACGCGCGTGGACTGATAAAACTCCGCCTTTAGCGGGGGGGACAAGTGAATAACCGCGTCATAGCGGGCAATTTGTTCGTCCAGCGTAGTGCCCATGTGCGCAAAAAAGTCATCTATGCCTTCGGGCCAGTACACGGCGGCGTCCACGGTGCCGCGGTCGCACACAATCAGGTCGGCCGAAGAGGTCTGCATGGCCAGGCTTTCCAATTGCTGCGTAGCGTAGAAAATAATACGCTGTGCGGCATGCACGTGTTCTATGCTGCCGTCTTTGCGCGGAAACCCGCCGCTGAAAATCATGGTGGCTGCTTCCGGCACTACTTCTATACGGTTGCCGAACGTTTCTTTAAGCACCGAGAGGGCGGTAGTTTTGCCGCCGTTTGGCCCCCCGGTGATGGCAATGCGTTTGGTCATTTAGCCTCCTGCTGCGCGTCGCCGCCGGCATTTTGGCTTTCGGCCTGTGCCTTGGCAACGGCATCGTTTAACGCTTCCAAATATAAACCTTTTACTTCTTCAAAATCTTCCCGCTGTTCTTTGGGCACGGAGCGCAAAGCCGAGTTGCGGTTTTTCATCTTTAAAAAGTCTATAAATTTATTGTTCTGTTTAATGCGAAAATCCAAGTGCGGCCCGGTGGAAAGCCCCGTGCTGCCCACATAGGCAATGGTGTCGCCCTGGGTTACCTTGGCCCCTTTGCGGGTCTTTTTGGCAAAGCGGCTTAAGTGCCCGTAGGAGGTGACATAATTGTTGGCGTGGCGCACTTCCACATAATTGCCAAAGCCGCCTTTTTTGCCGGCAAACGTCACCACGCCGTCGGCCACCACTTGCACCGGGGTGCCCGTGGGGGCGGCATAGTCTATGCCCAAATGCGGGCGGCGAATGCGCAAAATGGGGTGCATGCGGTTGGGGTTAAAACGGGAAGAAATGCGTACCCCGCGGAAGCTGATGGGGGACTTTAAGAACATTTTTTTGGTGATTTTGCCCGTTTTGTCAAAGAACTCGTCATTGTAATAGAAGGCATAGTTCTCTCCGGTGGTTTGGCCTTTATACATGGCAGCCACCAAATCTTGCCCGGTGATGGCGCCGTCGCGGGTGTAATGTTCTTCCCACACGGCGGCAAATTCGTCGCCGTTGCGGGTTTCGGTGTTAAAGTCTATATTCCAGGAAAATGCGTCCGTCAGGTCCACAATCAGCGGGACGGTGACGTCGTCTTTAAGCATGGACTCAAAAAGCGAGTTATGTATTGTGCCGGCGGTGCTTTTAACGCGGGTTAAAATTTCCACGTCGGATTTGCCCGCCACCAGCTGCCCTGCGGCATTGGCCACAAAATAGCGCGTGAGGCCTTGGTTTAAAAGCAGCATGGCAAAGTCGCCGTCCGTGGTGGTGGAAATGGAATATTCGTCATCGCTTTGCAGCTTGCGCGTATCAACGACAGAGTTTAATTTATCTACAATTTGCGACACTTCCACATTGTTCAGCCCCGCTTCCTGCAAGGCTACATAAATGGGTTTTTCTTTAACGGTAAAATCGGTTACTTGTATTTCTTTTTCGCGCGAATTAATCAGTTCCTGTTCGTGTTTGTCGCGCGTAATCATAATGGTCAAAGAGGTTGCCAGCACAATCACGGCCAATGTAAGCGAATAGAACATCAGGTCGTGGTAGCGGCGGTAATGACGGTTAAAAAGGGCAATCAGTTTTTTGTACATAGGCGTAAAACGGCGGCCGGAAGATTGGTTCCGGCCGCCTTATATCATAATTATTTTTGGTCTTTTAAGAAAGAGCACAACGCAATGGCGTTAAGTTTGACTTTCGGATCATCGGCGCGGGAAGGCAAAATGACCGGAATGGTCGTCCCGACCAAGATGGCCGCCGCTTCCATATGGTCGCCAAAGAAAGCCAAGGCTTTGTAAAGCGGGTTGGCGGCGTCCAAGTCCGGCAGCATCAAAATGTCGGCATCGCCGGCCACTTGTTTGCCCGTAATGCCTTTTTCGGCCGCTTTTTGGGCGGAAAGGGAAATGTACAAATCATACGGTCCTTCCACGGTGCAGCCCGTAATTTTGCCTTCGGCGTTCATTTGCGCCAGCGTGGCCGCTTCCACCGTGCTGGGGATTTTTTCGTTTACTTTTTCCACCGGGCACACGCAGGACACTTTGGGGTGTTCCAAGCCCAGTTTGTGCATGGTGTTAACGGCGTTTTGAATGATTTTGGCCTTCTGTTCCAACGTCGGCGCGATGACGACGGCGGAATCCGTCACGGCAAAAGGCTTTTTATATTTCGGCGTGCTGAAAAGCACAAAGTGGGAAAGCAAAGCCCCTTCCGGCACCAGGTGGGCTTCTTTATTCAAAATGGCTTTCATGTAGTATTTGGTGTCCACCAAGCCTTTGATCAAAAAGTCGCCTTTGCCGGCCAAAATTTGGTCCACGGCCAGTTTACACATGGTGGGAATGTCTTCGCAGTCAATAAACTCAAATTTGGCTTCGTTCAAACCGGCGGCTTTGACCATTTCTTTTACCTGGGCAATGGGGCCGATTAAAATGCCGTGGGAAATAAGGCCGTTGTCGTCAGCCATTTTGATGGCTTGCAAGGCTTCGGCATTGTTGGCGCCGGGCACGACTACCCGGTTGGATTTGCCTTTTACCTGGTTAATCAGGTCTTCAAAGCTTTTAAATTTCATACGTGTTTCTGCTCCTTATGAATAATGTTTAATTATAGAGGGATTGGCCAAGGCGCGGCGTGCGGCGTCGCGCAGGGCGTCTTTTTCTTCGCTGCCGGGGAATACGTAAATGGGGGCAATCCACCCCACCTGCCGGCCGATTTCATGCGGAATGTATTTGCTGTACATCAGTCCGCCCGTTAAAGCGATAAAATCCACTTTTCCTTCCAGCACCACGGCTTGGGCGCCGATTTCTTTGGACATTTGATAAATCATGGCGTCCAGCGCTTCTTTGGCTTTTTCGCGCGTGCAGTTAATCAGGGAGCCGGGGCGTTTTTTGCCGCTGTGTATAAATTCTTCCAGCTCTTTTACGTCATAGGTGCCCGTATAAGCGGCCAGGCCGCCTTTGCCGCGCATTTTAAGGCGAATGTCTTTTTGCGTGTATTTGCCCGAAAAGCACATGGCCGTCAGCCCGGCGCACGGCACGGTGCCGCTTCTTTGCGGGGTCATGGGGCCTTCGCCTTCGTAACCGTTGCTGACGTCAACCACTTTGCCTTTGCGGTGCGCACCGATGGAAATGCCTCCGCCGCCGTGGCAAACGATACAGTTTACTTTTTCATACGTGGTGCCCTGTTTTTCGGCAATCATGCGGGCCACGCGCTTTTGGCTTAAGGCGTGAAAAATGGAAATGCGCGGGTTTTCCGGCATGCCGCTGTAGCGCGCCAGCGGCTGCAGTTCGTCAATGACCACCGGGTTGG
>CALUQA010000127.1 GCA_944322775.1 uncultured Elusimicrobiales bacterium | reverse complement strand
CGCTGTTTATGCTCAATATTTATAAACCGTATATCAAACCGGACGCTACGGATAAACAGGTGGTATTTGCCGGCAAGGTGGTGGCGGTTATTTTGGCCGTGTTCTCCATGTGCGTGGGGCCGCTGATTGCCAAAGCGCCTTCGGGGCTGTTTAATTATCTGCAAATGGTTAACGGTTTTTACAACGTGCCTATTTTCACGCTGATTATTTTCGGCATACTCAATAAAACCGCGCCGGCTTGGTCTGCCAAAGTGACGCTGGTGTTTTTCATCATCGCCTACGGCTTGACGCAAATCCCGATGGACTGGACGTCTACCGTCCCGGTGCTGGGGTGGCTGAAATCTATCCACTTCCTGCACGTGATGGCCATTTTGTTTGTCATCGCCATTGCCTTTATGTATTTGACGGGCAAAATTTGGCCTTCTACCGCCAGCCGCTATGATGACAGCAAAGACTTGCATATTGTGGACACCACCCCGTGGAAAAACGGCGTATCCTTAAGTGTGGTAATTGTTTTGTGTGTGGTTGCCGCGTATATCATATTCTCTAAATTCGGCATTGCGGCATAACACGGCACGACAAATTGCAAAGGCGCCTCTTTTCGGGGCGCCTTTTTTGTTGTCTGCCGAAGATAAAAACCTGTTGCGCTGCCTGAAAAACTTGTTATAATACAAATAAGATTTTTTAGGAGAGCCTATGGAAGAACACCGCATTAATATTATGGAAGACGCCCCCATAGTACAACAAGGGGCGGCCCCGGAAGAGCAGGAAGAAGAAGCCAAACCGGCAGGTGTGGCGGAGCGTTTTGTTGCTTTGCTTATTGATTGGAGCATAATCAGCATTCCCTATCAACTGTTGGCGGCTTGGTATGTCAATCGCTCGTCTTTCACCTTGGAGCAGATTTATTGGGTGTTTGCCGGTGTTAATATTCCGTTTATTATTTACGAAACTATTTTCTCCTGTGGCGGGCGCAGTACGCTGGGCAAAAAACTGGTGGGCATTAAAGTTTATAACTTTAAAACAGGTGAGCCGCTTGGCTTTGTGGCCGCTTTTGTGCGTGCTATCGGTTATTATATCAGCGCTGCCTTGCTGATGTGTGGCTTTTTGCTGGCCATGATTGATAATAACAAAAGAGCCTTGCATGATTATCTGTCCGGCTCTGTCGTTATGCAAAGCCGCAGCAAAAGCTGGGGGGAAAAGACCCTGCTTACCTTGACGGGCAGTGTGTTACTTTTGATTTTCTGCGGATATTTTTACAATCAGCTTTTTGGCAGCGGTTCTATTGTGCAGCAGCGTTTAATTGCCCGCGCGCAAGAGCAGGTGGAAAATATCGGCTATTTGGAAGAAGCGCACCTTTTTCATTACGGCTATTACACCAATGATTTGCTGCGTCTGTCTTTGCTGTCGGGCGACCCGGTACAATTCCAACGCGATACACAAAAAGCTCTGTATAACAGGGATTTCCGCATCGGCATTAGCGAAGACGGCAAATATAGAATACAGGCCCGTGCCAAAGACAAGAAAAAGACCAAAGTGTTTTATCCAAAGTTATAAATTAAACCCTCCGCTAAGCGGAGGGTTTTTTATGGCGTATATCTGCAAGCGAAAAAGCCATCTCTTTTGCATGGGCTCTGCCAAATAGATAAGCGTTTTAAACAAAATAAAACCCGGGGCTTATAACCCCGGGTTTTAAATTAGTTGCGGTTGCTTTCCGAAGAAGTCTGGCAATGTATGCAATAGCGCGCAAACGGCATGGCCTTAATGCGTTTTTTGGGAATGGGCTGGCGGCACAGTTCGCAGCGGCCGTAAATGCCCTTTTCAATTTTGCGCAAGGCAGCTTCAATTTGGCCGATGGTGTTGTGGGAATTGCCGGACAGTTCAAACAAAATTTCTTTGTCCAAGCTTTGGCTGGCCGCGTCAATGGGGTCGCCCACTTCGGCTTCCGGCATATCCATATTCTTTTTATCTTTAAGTCTTTTTTCGGCGTCGGCTTTTAACTCTTCCAAATGTTTTTTGATTTCTTTAATTTCGGCTGCCGTCAAGGCGTCTTTATTGTTCTTCTTGGTTACCATAGTACTGCTACTCCTTTAACAATTCAAATCGTTGGCGGCATTTTATATGCCGTTTGTCTAATTTAGCAAATACGGAACATGAATGCAAGAGGGATTATAATTGTTATAATAAACTGTATTTATCTATATAATAGGGAGCCTGTCCCCCATGAAAAATATCCTTAACACTCCTATTAAAGAGTTAATTTTAAAAAACTCTTTGGTTGTAAATTATAGAAGAATGTGGCCTTATATAAAGCCCTATTGGTTCCGCGCCTTTTTGGGTGTGGCGCTGGCGGTGCCGGTGGGAGCGCTGGACTCGGTGGTGGCCCTGTTTTTAAAGCCGTATACCGATGACGTGCTGGTGGCCAAAAATGCCACGTTTGCTTCATATATTCCTTTGCTTATTATCGGCTTTGTGCTCATTCAAAGCGTGCTTAATTACAGCGTGAAATATTTGACCACTTGGGTGGGCAACAAAATCACGCTGGACGTACGCAAAAAACTTTTTGCCAAACTACTTTCGCTGAATACGTCTTATTTTGACGAAAACAACTCCGGCCATGTGATGATGCGTTTTAACAACGATGCCGACACCGCCTGCAACGGCTTAATCAACAACTTGCGTCTGGTCATTTCCAAGGTGTTTTCTTCGATGGCTTTGGTATGTGTGCTGTTTTATAACTCTTGGCAGCTGACCATTATTGCCGTGGGGGCCGTATTGGTGGCGTTTGTGCCCATTTACATTGTGCGGCGCAAAATGGAAGAGCTGGTGCGCGGCACCATACAGGTGGGGTCTGTAGCCATGAAGGCTTATAACGAGGCCTTCAGCGGCAACCGCACCATTGCCGCCTATAACCTGCAAAAAGACCAGCAGAGTTCGTTTAACACCCTGATGGAGCGCATTTTTAACTTAAATATGGGTATCGTCAAACACACGGGCTGGCTGTCTCCTGTCATGCACTTTATCATTTCGCTGGGGTTGGCGTTTGTGATTTGGCAAAGCAGTTCTTTAATCGTCAAAGGGGTGATTACCAGCGGTAACTTTACTTCTTTTGTGGCGGCGCTGTTGCTTTTGTATACGCCGCTTAAAACGGTGGGTGACGATTATGTGGACATTAAAAAAGCCCTGCTGGCCATTGACCGTATTTTTGAAATCTTTGCGCTTAAACCCGCTATTAAAGACGCCAAAGACGCCAAAACGCTGACCGGCATTAAAAAAGAAATTAAATTTGAAGACGTCACCTTCTGCTACAAAGAAAATGTGCCCGTGCTTAAAGACATTAACCTCACCGTGCCCGTGGGCAGCACGCTGGCCATTGTGGGCAATTCCGGCGGCGGCAAAAGCACGCTGGTCAACCTCTTGCCGCGTTTTTATGACGTGCAGCAGGGGCGCATTACTTTTGACGGGCAGGATATACGCGATTTTACGCTTGCTTCCTTGCGCGACCAAATTGCCGTGGTATTTCAGGATAACTTTTTGTTCTCCGGCACCATTCGCGAAAATATTATGATTGGGCGCAAGGGCGCCACGGAGGAGGACTTGCAGGAAGCGGTCCAAAACGCCCACCTGGAAGATTTTATTGCCACGCTTAAAGACGGCTTGGATACCGAGCTGGGCGAACGCGGCCTGACCCTTTCGGGCGGGCAGCGCCAGCGCGTGGCCATTGCGCGCGCGTTTATCCGCAATGCGCCCATTGTGGTGCTGGACGAAGCCACCAGCGCACTGGACAATAAATCCGAAGCTATTGTTCAAAAGGCGTTGGACAATTTGATGAAGAACCGCACTGTGTTTGTCATCGCTCACCGTTTGTCCACGGTTATTAACGCAGACAAAATTGTGGTGCTTAACGGCGGGGAAATTGTGGAAGCCGGCTCGCATGATGAGTTGTTGCAACTGGAAGACGGCGCTTATAAAGCCCTCTACAATGCGCAGTTTAAACACAGAAAATAAGGACGCTATATGAAAAACACAGCAAAAGACGCAAGATTGTTTCTTTGGACAGGTTTGTTTTTGGTCGGTTGTCTGATTACTGCAAATACCTCTTTTGCCGCTGATGTGCAAAAACCGCTTGCCGCGCAAACGCAGGCTTTGCAGCAGCCTGACCAAGCCCCAAGCGCAGACGTACCAGGCTGGTATGCGCTCCCCAAAGCTATAAGCGATAACAACATAGAGGAAGTAAAACGCCTCCTGCAAGCCGGGGGAAACCCGAACCAAATTAATCAAGATGGCGAAACAATGCTTATGCGGGCTATCAACGTAAAAAAACCCAATGTGGAAATGGTAGACTTGCTGCTGCAGGCCGGGGCGGACCCCAACAGAACCGATGCCTACTCCACTTCTTCTTTAATGTATGCCGTTACGAAAGAAAAGATAGCCCCGCAAATTATCTTGCTCTTGCTCCAGGCAGATGCCAACCCCAATCTGACGGACGCCTGGGCGCAGTCCGCTTTAATGCGCGCCGTGGCAAACGAAAAGCCCAATCCGCAAGTGGTGTCTTTTTTGCTGCAGGCCGGAGCCGACCCCAACCAAACGGATGCGGCGGGCTGGTCTTCTTTAATGCGTGCTTTGGCGCAGAAGAAGCCTTCTGTTGAAATTGTAAAAATGTTGCTGCAGGCCGGGGCGGACCCCAACCAAACGGATGCGGACGGTTGGTTTGCTTTAAAACATACACTGGCGCAGGAAGCCCCTTCTGCGGAAATGATAAAAACGTTGCTGCAAGGCGGGGCCGATCCCAACCAAACAGACCCGGAGAGCTGGTCTCCTTTAATGCGTGTTTTGGCACAAAAAAAGCCTTCTGTTGAAATTGTAAAAATGCTGCTGCAGGCCGGGGCGGACCCCAACCAGCCGAATAACTTGTATGGAACGGCCTTGACGTATGCTGTATCTGCCGATAAACCCAATGCCGAAATTATAGAACTTTTGCTCCAAAACGGTGCCGATCCCAATATGGCCGATTCAATGGCCTGGACCGTTTTGCACCGTGCCGTGATGACGGAAAACTTCCCGACGGATATAGTGGCTCTTTTGCTCAAATACGGGGCGGACCCCAATAAGCGGGATATGATCGGCATGAACGCCTTGCATTTGGCCGTATCTGTCCAAAACCCCAATGCCAAAGTGGTGGAGTTGCTGATGAAAAACGGTGCCCAGGCAAACGTTTTTGACAAACAGTTCCTTTCTCCGCTGATTATCGCGGCCACTACGGGCAACACAAAAGTGGTGCGCGTTTTGCTCAATAACGGGGCCGACCCCAACGCAATGGAGCCGATTATTGCCCAACCGGCCCTGATGTGGGCCGTAAACAAAGGCAATGCAGACGTCGTGCGGGTGTTGCTCAAAGGCGGTGCCGACCCGAACTACGCTTTTGAAGGCAAAACCGCCGCCGACCTGGCCCGCAAAAAAGGCTATACGGAAATTGTTGATATATTGGAAGATTATAAAGCAAAATAACCGTTTGATTTTGTTGTAAAAAAACACCCCGCCCATCAAGCGGGGTGTTTTTTAAATAGATAATGAACAGCATTTCTCGATTGCCCCTGCCAAGAGTGTGAAAGGCCTATTTAAAACGCCCCTGTTTGTTAACAGGGGTGTTTTGCGTAAAAACAGCTTTTTAACGCGGCAGACTAATATTTATATGTTACCAGTCCGCTGCGCAGTTTGGGCTCAAACCAGGTGGATTTGGGCGGCATAATCAGGTTAGCGTCGGCCACCTTCATCAGCTCTTCCATAGATGTGGGATACATGGAAAATGCCACCTTGTATTCCCCGTTGTCCACGCGTTTTTGCAGTTCTTTCAGCCCGCGTATGCCGCCGACGAAATTAATGCGTTTGTCGGTGCGCGGGTCGCCAATGCCCAGCACGGGGGAGAGAAGGTTGTTTTGCAGAATGCTCACGTCCAGTGCGGCCACCGGGTCTTTGGCGTCAAAAGAGCCGTCCTTGGCCTTCAGCGTGTACCACTGCCCGTCCAAATACATGCCAAACTGGTGGCGGGCCTGCGGCTTGGCCTGGCCCGTGGCTTGCACGTCAAACTTTTGGGCCACTTTTTCCAGGAAAGCCTCTTTGGAAAGGCCGTTTAAATCTTTGACCAGGCGGTTGTAGTCCATCACATAAAGTTGCTCTGCCGGGAAGATAACCGCCAGGAAAAAGTTATAGCTTTCCTGCCCGGTATGGTGCGGGTTGGCCGCTTTGCGTTTGTGCGCCACATTGGCGGCAGAGGCGGAGCGGTGGTGCCCGTCGGCAATATACAACACGGGCATGGCGTCAAAAATTTTAATCACTCGGGCAATGTCTTTGTCTTCGTGCATTACCCAAAACGTGTGGCCAATGCCGTCGGGCGTGGTGAACTTATAGTGCGGCGGGTTTTGCGTTACCGCGTTGACCAGGTCGTCCATTTCCTTTTGGTGCGGATAGGTCAAAAAGACCGGGCCCGTGGTGGCGCCCAAGGTGTCCACGTGGTGGGTGCGGTCGGCCTCTTTGTCTTTGCGCGTCAGTTCGTGTTTGCGGATAATGCCCTTGTCGTATTCTTCGGCGCTGACTGCGGCCACCAGGCCGTATTGGGTGCGGCCGTCCATGGTTTGCGCATAGATGTAAAAGCAGGGTTTGCGGTCCTGTTTTAAAATGCCGCGTTCAATAAACTTGTCCAGGTTTTCGCGGCCTTTGGCATATACGCGCTCGTCGTATAAGTCAATATCTTCAGGCAGGTCTATTTCCGGTTTTTCCACATGCAGGAAGGAAAGCGGATTGCCTTTGGCCATTTCGCGCGCTTCGCGCGAGTTAATCACATCATAAGGCGGACACGCAATTTTTTCTGCGTGGTTGTCGGGGCGGTATCCTCTGAACGGTTTAACGGTAGCCATTAGTTCACCTTGTGCAGGAATTTGCCCGTGGCGGCATATTCGTTGATAATTTTAACCGTGCATTCGGCCACGGCGTCCTGCGCCTGGTCGGTGCTGGCGCCTATATGGTACGTGCCGTAAATATTTTCCGCACCTTGGTAGGGGGAATAGTCAAAGACGGTGTCGTTGGCTTTGGGCTCGGTTTCATACACATCCAAGCCGGCTTTAATGCCTT
>CALUQA010000126.1 GCA_944322775.1 uncultured Elusimicrobiales bacterium | reverse complement strand
GGGCCCGACCCGGCCAAAGAGCTGATTGCCAAACTGGTGGAGTATCAAAAATATAAAGAAGCCGGCAAGTTCTTGGAAGAAAAACTGGAAGAAAACAAAGACAATTTTTTTTTTTTTTTCCCCATTTTTGACACTGGCGAAAAAGAGCTTATTCTGCAACTGTTTGATTTGCTTTCCGCCGTCAAACGGGCCTTTGACCGTTTGGACGAAAGAAAGCGCATTGAACTGTTAAAGATTGAAGAGTTCCCCATTGAAAATAAAATGGAAAAGGTCGTCGGTCTTTTAAAAAGCCGCCCCTGGGTGCTGCTGGACGATATTTTTGTGGGAGAAACCAAAAAACGCGGTATTATCACCTGCTTTATGGCCGTGCTGGAGCTGATTAAAATTAAAAAGCTCTTGGCCCGGCAAGACACGCAGGAAGGGCAAATCCGCATTTATTTAAACCCCGACAATAAAGATACGGATTTCCGCCAGCTTATGCACGGGGAAGCCACCGCCTGATCGGAGATTTTATGGAAGAAACTTTGCAAACAACGCCCAACGCCGAAGAAAACCAAACGCAAGATACGGTCCAAGTGCAGTCTGTTGCCGCGCCGCAGCCCGCGGCCGAGCCCGCGCCGGAAGCGGCCGCCCCGCAGCAAACGGCGCAAGAACCGCAGGCGCAAAGCACGCTGCAAGCCCAGCCTTCGGCAGACCAGGAGCAGACGCAAAGCGCCCCCGCGCCGGAAGAAGCCCCGCTGTTAGACGACGGGGAAGCCAAAAAAATTATTGAAAATTTGCTTTTTATTACCGACCGTCCTTTAAAACCTTCCCGCATTGCCGAAGTGGTGGAAACGGTCAACGCCAAACGCGTGCTGGAAATTATCCACGAGCTGGCCAAAGAATACGAAGACACCGGCCGCGCTATACGCATTTTGGAAATAGGCGGCGGATATCAAATGTGCACCAAGCCCGAATACGGCCGCTGGGTGCGCCGTTTGTATAATGAAAAAATGACCACCCGCCTTTCCAACGCGGCGCTGGAAACCTTGGCCATTATCGCCTATAAACAGCCCGTTACGCGTGCGGAAATGGAAATGATACGCGGCGTGGACGTGGCCGCCCCGCTGGAAAAACTGTTGGAGCGCGGTTTGGTGCGCGTGCTGGGCAAGCGCGACACCATCGGCCGCCCCATGGTGTACGGCACGACGGACGAATTTTTGCGCCTGTTTGGGCTGAATAAAATTTCCGAACTGCCGGACTTGCAGGTGTTTGCCGCCAAACAATTGCAGGAAAAACAGGAAGATTTGCCTTTTGATGAAAAACTGCCGCCGTTGGGCGAGCCTGCCATCTTGGCTTTGGAAGAAGAAACGCAGGACGCGGCAGACGCTTTTTTTAAGCGCCCCAAAAATATGTTTGAGCCGGAGGAAGAAACCCCGGCCGCCGAGCCAGCGCAGGAACCTGCGCCGGCCCAAGCAGAAGCAGTAAGCGGCCCCCAAGAAGCCGCACAACAGGACGAACCGTCCGCCCAGGCCCAGCCTGCAGCGAACGGGGAGCAGGGTACAGAAGAGCCGTCTAAAGAGGAGGAAAACGCATGAATATCGTTTTAGCCGCCAGTGAGGCATTCCCTTTTTGCAAAACCGGAGGCTTGGCCGACGTGGTCGGCGCGCTTAGCCAGCAATTGGCCGGGCGCAAAGGCAACAAAGTGCTATTGTTCTTGCCGCATTACCGCAATATACGGCGCGTGTCTTCTTTAAAAGTGGTGCCGGGCGTGTATTTAATCCCGATAGGGGATAAAATTGAGCAAGTTTCTCTTTCCTACATTAACTGGGGCAATGTGCTGGTGTTTTTTGTGGGCAACCGCAAATATTTTGACCGCCCCGAACTTTACCGCACCAAACTGGGC
Source organism: uncultured Elusimicrobiales bacterium (assembly GCA_944322775.1). Taxonomy (GTDB): domain Bacteria; phylum Elusimicrobiota; class Elusimicrobia; order Elusimicrobiales; family Elusimicrobiaceae; genus Avelusimicrobium. Next base: position 17,945 of record CALUQA010000126.1, on the reverse strand, counting down.
GACTATTTGGACAATGACGAACGCTTCATCTTGTTTAGCCGTGCCGTGTTGGAAGGGTGCAAGTTTGTCGGCTTCCGCCCCGACATTATCCACTGCCACGACTGGCAAAGCGCCTTAATCCCCGCGTATTTAAAAACCGTTTATAAACTGGACGCTTTTTATACGCGCACGCGCAGCCTGCTGACCATTCACAATATTGCCTATCAGGGGCATTTTCCGTATTCCACGTTTGAAAAAGCAGGCTTTCACCCGGCCGACTTTACGCCGGACAAATTTGAATATTACGGCGGTATCAGCTTTTTAAAAAGCGGCATTGTGTTTGCCGATAACGTCAGCACCGTCAGCCCCAACTATGCCAAAGAAGTGCAAACAGACCCCGCCATGGGTTTTGGGCTGGAAGGGTTGCTTAAATACCGCAGCAAAAATTTCTACGGCATCGTCAACGGCATTGATACCGAAATTTGGGACCCCGAAATTGACACGCTGCTGCCCATCGGTTATGACGCCAACAGTTTTTCCAAAAACAAACCCGTTTCCAAGCAGGCTTTGCAGCAGGAACTGAATTTGGAAGAAAACCCGCAAAAGCCGCTGGTGGGGGTGGTGTCCCGCCTGGATTATCAAAAAGGGCTGGACATTGCCGTCAGCGTAATGGAGCGTCTGCATGGCCGTGCACAGTTTGTGGTGCTTGGCTGCGGGGACCCCGTGCTTGAAAAACAATACCGCGAACTGGCCAAAAAATATCCGTCCGATATTGCCTATGAAGGTAAATTGGACGAAGAACTGGCCCACCAAATTTATGCCGGGGCCGATATGTTCTTAATGCCTTCGCGCTTTGAGCCGTGCGGCCTGTCGCAAATGATTTCCATGAAATACGGCACGCTGCCCGTGGTCAGCAAAGTGGGCGGCTTGGTGGATACGGTCACCGGTTATAAAGAAGGGGCCGACAATGCCAATGCTACCGGTTTCTTTATTCAAACCTTCAGCGAAAACGGCATCTATAATGCCCTAGACAAAGCACTCAACGTGTTTGAAGATAAGAGAACCTGGAACAAATTGGTTAAAAACGCCATGTTGAAGGACAACTCCTGGGATAAATCCGCCCGGGACTATATTGCTTTGTATCAAAAAACAGTTTCTTAAGGACAAGTATGCTAAAAAAATTATTTTTGCTGATTACGGTTGTTATGTTTGGCGCGGCCGGCGTATGGGCCGCTGAAGAAGCGCAAACCTCGCTGGGGCAGGCTAAAAGCGCCGTGTGGATTATTGGCGACGGAATGGGCCCCGGCGCCATGGGCATGTTTATGCAGGGTGTGCACCATGTGGATTTGGCGCAGTACCCGCAAAAAATGTCCGCCTTGGAAAATTTTATAAATGCTTCCGTGACGGGCGTATATTTTAACAATACCTATGATACGATTGTTACCGACTCGGCCGGTGCCGCCACCCAAATGGCGGCCGGGGTGCTTTCCCGCCCGGGCAACATTGGCGTAGATCACGACGGCAAAACTGTAACCACTTTGCTGGAAGAAGCCTTAAAAGAGGGCAAATCCGTCGGCATTATTTCCGACGCGTACGTGACTGACGCCACGCCGGCAGGTTTTTTATCCCATGTGCAAAACCGCAAAGAAAGATACGAAATCGCCCGCCAGCTGGTGCACAGCGGCGCGCAGGTGATTATGGGCGGCGGTCTTAAATATTTTACGAAAGAAGAAAATAAAAAACTGTTAAAAGAAGCCAAAAAATTGGGCTGGCAAGTGGCCGAAAATACCAAGCAGCTTTCTAAAATTAAAAAAGGCCGCATTTTAGGCTTGTTTGCCGAAGAAGGAATGCCTTTTTACGGCGATATGGAAAAATATCCGCAAACCCCGACGCTTAAAGAAATGACGCAAAAAGCCATAGACGTGCTCAGCCAGAACGAAAAAGGCTTTGTGCTTATGGTGGAAGCGGGCAAAATAGACTGGGCCCTGCACGACAATGAAGCCGGCCCCTCTATGTGGGAAATGATTAATTTGGACGAAACCCTTTCTTACGTGTGGAACTTTGCCCAGCAAAGCGGTGATACGCTGGTGTACCTTAATGCTGACCACGAAACGGGCATGCCGGCTTTTCACTATCGCCACTTGGACGAAGACAGCGTAAAACATAAATCGGCCCAAGGGGAAATGCTCTACGGCGGCGATACCGATTATGTAAACTATCCCTATTACCAAAAAGTTTTTAATCACAAAAAATTGTTGTTCTATGTTTACCCGGAATTTAAAAAACTGCCTAAAGAACAACAAACCGCCGAAACTTTGCAGCAAATGGCGGATGAAGCCTTTGGCGGACATATAGATTTGAAACTGAACGGCGAAGTGCCCGACTATGAAGATTTGATAGAAAAGACCAACGAAGCTTTGGGCCTGGTGTGGGCCACCGGCAACCATTCTTCCGGCATGCTTTTGGGCGTGGCGTATGGCCCGGGGGCGGAAGAATTTTCCGGCGTGTATCACAACACGGATATTAAAGGTAAGTTTGAAAAAGCACTCGGGCTCTAAAGCGGAGGACGCGTATGGACGATTTTTTGCAGGATAAACCTAAAAAACCAAAAGGCTCTGCCGTGGTGTTTCACGGTCATCGGCGTTTGTTTGTGCTGGTGTTTGCCGTGGCGGTGCTGTTGCAGTGCGTGAGCTTTGTGCAAATGCAAATAAGCAATTATCACCAGGCCTTAGTGCAGAATTTTAAGTTGGTGCTGGCGCTTACGCAACCGGTGGACAATCCCTCTTTGGTTGCTTTGGGCGACAGCCTGAGCAGCAAAGAAGACATAACGGCGGTAAAGCTTTTTTCCCCGCAAGACGCGTTTGAAGCGCTTAAAGCCAAAAACGAACGCCTGACGCAGGCCTTGGTGGTGCTGGGCTATGAACAAATGCCGGCTTATTTTGAAGTTAAACTCACCAACCGCGCCATTAACAATATTCGTCCGTTTGTGCAAAATTTGGCTTCGGAATACCCGCAGCTGGCCCCCAAATATTCGCCGGAGCAGGCACGTTTGGCTTTTTACAGCGGCCTGGGCTTGCGCACGCTGAATTTGGGGATTGTGTTTGCCCTGGTGCTGTTTTTTGCGTTTATGTTTATGGTGGAGGCTTACCCCATGCGCGGCAAAGGGCATTTGGGCAGTGCGGTGGTGTCTGCCCTTGTGGCGGGGCTTTTGTCTTTGGGCTTTTTTGCATTACTTACGTACCCGACCGGATTTTTAATGCCGGTCTTGCAACATTTTACGTCTGTGGAGCGCCAGTTGGGCATTTTGGTGTTCTGCGGGCTTTTTGGTTGGACGCTTAGCAAATGGCAAAAATTTTAATTGCCTGTTTGGGCTTTTTATGCTTGTTCTCTTCGGCGTTCGCTGCCGACGAAGCCGCACAGAAAAAAGAAGAATTGGCGCGGCTTAAAAAACAAGCGGCCCAAAAACAGGAAGAACTAAAAAAATACCGCGCGCAGGAAGCGGCCATTTCCAAGGAAATTTCCGCCTTGGAAAGCCGCAAGGCTGCCACTTTGCGCGAAAAAAACAAATTGGAGTCCGACATTAATTATGTGGAGCAGACCATTCTGTCCACCGAAGACAAACGGGCCGCGTTGGAGCGCAGCATGCCCATGTGGCGCGGGGTAATGGCAGATGAATTGGCCGATTTTTATTTAACCCCGCATTGCGCCTGGTGCCCGGGGGAAGATTCGCCGGAAGAAGAATTGTTTTTGGAGCGCGTGCTGACGCATAAGGCGGAGTTTTTTGTGGCCTTAAAAGAAGAGAACGAAGCCGCCAAACAAAAAATTTACGATTTTGAAGCGCGCAACAAAAAACTGTTGGCGCAAAGCTCGCAAATAGAACAAAAACAAAAAGTAATTACGACTAACTTTTTAAAGAAACAGAAAGATTTAAATTTAACCAAAAAGAAGGCTGCCCAAATCCGCGAAGAAATTAACGAGCTTAACAAATCCGCCCGCGCCTTGGACGATTTGCTTGCCAAGTTTGAAAAACAGCGCAAAGCCGCTGCTGCCAAACAGCAGGCCAAGGCAGACGCCGCGGCCAAAAAAGCCGGCACGACGGCCAAAAAGCAGTCTTCCATTGCCAAGATAGACGTGCCGCGCAATTCCCTGCCGTGGCCGGTGAAGGGGCAGGTTATCAGCAAATTTGGCAAAGAATACCGCCGGGATTTGAATACGTGGATTTTCCGCGACGGCATTAAAATTGCCGCCAAAGCCGGAGAGCCGGTGCGCAGCGTAGATGCGGGGGACGTCATTTACGCCGGGCCGTTCCGCTCGTACGGCAATGTGGTCATTGTGGACCACGGTAAAGGATTTTTTACCATTTACGGTTTCTTAAGCCGCATAGACGCTATTGTGGGCGAGAAACTGCAAAGGGGCCGCTCCATCGGTACGGCCGGCCTGGACACGCAGCAAAGCTCCGGCACGGGTCGTTACGCCGTTTATTTTGAAACGCGCCAAGGCACCACCGCGGTGGACCCCATGGATTGGCTGCAAAAAATTTAACTGTTGCGCCCGTAAGGGCGGAGGATAATTATGAAAGGCAGAAAAACAACCAAAATTGCCGCTTGGGCGGCCGTCGTTTTCTTTGTTGGTACCTTGTTTCCGTATGCATACGGTGCCGTGGACGGGGGACTTAAGCAGCTGCGCACTTTTATTAATGTGCTGCAATATGTAAAAGAAAATTATGTGGAACCCACCGACAGCGACCAGCTGATTACGGGCGCCATTCGCGGCGTGGTGGGGGAGCTGGATCCCTTTTCCCAATATTTGGAACCTAAAGAATATTTGGCCCTTAAAAATGATACCCGCGGCGACTTTGGCGGCCTGGGTATTCGTTTGTCTGAAGTGGACGGTTTTGTGACGGTCATGAGCCCCATGCCCAACACGCCGGCGTATAAGGCGGGTGTTATGCCGGGGGACCGCATTCTGTTTGTGGACGACCGCGATATTTCCGATATGACGCTTGATGAAGCCGTGGAAATTATGCGCGGGCCGGTGGGCAGCAAAGTTAAAATCACCATGAGCCGCAAAAACGAAAAAACGGGCGAATATGAAACCTTGCCTGATTTCCATTTTAAACGCGAAAAAATCGTGCCGGAAGTGGTGTATTACCGCATGCTGGAAAACAATATCGGCTATATTTATTTGGTGGACTTTTCCGGCCACAGCACCGAAGAAGTGCAAAAAGCCTTAAAAACCTTAAGCAAACAAGGCATGAAAGGCCTGGTGCTGGATTTGCGCTTTAACCCGGGCGGCTTGCTTAACGGGGCGGTGGAACTTGCCCAGCTTTTTATGGGTGACAAACAAATGGTGGTGTACACCCAGGGCCGCAAGCCGGAGTTCTATCAGGAGTTCAGAACCGGCGCCAAGGCTGACTACCCCGATTTGCCTTTGGTGGTGCTGATTAACCAAGGTTCCGCCAGCGCCAGCGAAATTGTGTCGGGCGCTTTGCAGGATAACGACCGTGCCGTCATCGTGGGCCAGCGCAGCTTTGGCAAGGCCAGCGTGCAGCAGGTGTTGCCGCTTGATGACGGAGCCGGTTTGCGCTTGACCATTGCCAAATATTATACGCCCAAAGGGCGCTTAATACAGCGCGATTACCGCGATAAAAAGAAAGAAAACGAAGGCGGCATTTTCCCGGACGTGGAAGTGAAGATGGACCCGCAGGATGAAGTGAAGATTTTTACGCAGTACAATAATGTGGTCTATACGCCGGGGCAGGAAATGCCCAAAATGGAATTTAAAGAAAAAGACCCTGTTTTGGATAAGGCCGTAGAAATTTTAAAAGAAGGCCCGCAAAAAATAATTGCCCAAAAAGCGGATATGGAAAAAGCCGCCGCCGAACAGGCGGAGCAAAAGGCCGCCGAACAGGAAAAACAAAAAACGGCGCAACCCAATAAGCAAAAAGAAGGTAACACAAAATGAAGAAAGATTTTGCCATACTAGGCATAGAAAGCACTTGCGATGAAACGTCAGCCGCTTTGCTGGTGGACGGACGCAAGTTGGAAAGCAATGTTATTTATTCCCAAATTGAAGAACATAAAAAATACCACGGCGTCGTGCCGGAGCTGGCCAGCCGCGCGCATGCGGCCAAAATAGCCGCCGTGATAGACAGCGCCCTGCAAGGCCGCCACATAGATTGCGTGGCTTTTGCCAAAGGCCCCGGCCTGCCCGGCGGGCTGATGGTGGGGCGCGTGGCCGCACAGACGCTTGCAAATTTTAAAAAAGTCCCTATACTAGGAGTAAACCACCTGGAGGGCCACCTTTTTGCGTGTGAGTTTGAAGACGGGGAAGCGAAAAATCCGCTCACTTTCCCGCTGGTGGCTTTGATTGTGTCGGGCGGGCATACGGAACTTTGGTACGTAAAAGGCTACGGCAACTATAAAGTGTTGGGCCGCACGCGCGATGACGCGGCGGGCGAAGCCTTTGACAAAGTGGCCAAATTGCTGGGCCTGGCCTATCCAGGCGGGCCGCAGGTGTCGGCCCAAGCTTTAAAAGGCCGCAGAGACGCCATTGACTTTCCGCGTCCGCTGCTGCCCGGCACGTGGGATTTTTCGTTCAGCGGTATCAAAACGGCCGTCAGCTATTATTTGCGCGACCATAAAGACATCAGCGTGCCCGACGTGTGCGCCAGCTTTGAACAAGCCGTGGACGAAACCTTGGTCAAAAAGACCATGCTTGCGGCAGAAAAATACAAAGTAAAACAAATTGCCGTGGGCGGCGGCGTGGCCGCCAACACGCTTTTGCGTGAAATGATGACGGCCGAAGGCCAAAAACGCGGCATCAATGTGCGTTTTGTGCCGCGCAAAATGTCTTCCGACAATGCGGCCATGATTGCCCTGGCGGCCTATAAGCAGCTGCAGGCAGCCGGCGAAGGTGCTTTGCAAAAGAAGTGGAATATTGACATTAACCCGAACTTGAAAGTGCATAACTGGGGGAAATAATGATTTTGTGGGTCATGCCGGACTCCGGCGCCAGAACCAAGACCGATTATAAGTTATTGGTGGAACTGTTTAAAAAAGAATATCCGAAAGCCGATGTAACGGTGCAGGTGTTTACGCGTAACATTTTGTGGAAAAAAATTTTTACGCTAAAAAACCCCGCCGCCGGGGAAGTGATACCCGATTTAATTCAAATACCGCATTATTGGACGGCCCTTTTGACGCGGGCCGGCGTGGCGGAAAATTTGTCTAAAATGGACCCGGGGCTTTCGCTTTCTTCGGCGTTGTATCCGCTGCGTCCGCATTGCTATAAACCCGGTACCAAAGATTTATATTCCTACCCCTGGTGGTTTGACATGAGTGCGCTGCACTTTCGCGCAGACCACCTTAAAGCCGTCACTTCCGACCCGGAAAAAGACTTGGAGGAATGGTCCGGCCTGTTGGACGTGTGCCAGCGGCTGAAAGACCACTTTAAAGACATTGACGGCTACTTTCCCATGCAAAACAGCGACTGGCGTGGCTCTTTGTCCACGCGCAGCGCGTTTATGGAAATTTGGGGCCGCGGGGCGGCCATGTTCACGCCGGACTTGCGCGGCACGCTGATTGGCACGCCGGCATTTAAAGAAGGCATGAAAGACTACATGACCTTGGCGCTTAAAAACTATATGCCCATCTTGCGCGAAAGAGGCAGTCTGGGCACCATGCTTTCGGGCAAGGCCAGCATGCTTATTTCCCGCAAGCAGGGCGTGGCCAGCTTTGAGGGGCACATTGGTGTGCGCATTAAAACGCTGCCCGTTCCGCGCACCGGGGAACAGCCGCAGGCGTATCTGTCGGGCATGAACCTGATGATTAACGCCGCCGGATCTGACAAAGAAACCGCTTTAAAATTTATCAAGTGGTGTGCGCGTACGGACAACCAGATGCGCTATGCCGCCATGATGGAAGTATTCCCCGCTTTTGAAGAAAGTTTTGAACAACTTATTTTTTCTTCCTCCCAACGCTTGCGCACATATTCGGGCATTTTGGCCTCGGCGCGCACGTTGCCCAATATGACCATTACGGGCACGGTGGTGGAAATCTTAAACAAAATATTGGCCGTCAGCGCCACGCAAATTGTAGAGGGACGCTTCACGCAGGCCAGCTTGGACATTGAGCTGGACAAAGCCGCCAAAGAGGTGGAATATCTGCTTTCTCTCTACGAGGGGTAATTATGTTTGATAAAGAGGCTTTTACTCTTTTTAAATTTGGCAAAAAATTAAACCAATCTTTTCAAAACCGTCGTGAACTGTTGGATTGCGCCTTGCCGGCCTTGCGCGATTTGTTTAAACTGGACCGCGTGTATTTTTTTGACTGGCAGCAGGAACGGGCGTTGCTGTCTTTAAACATGATGTGCAAAAAAGAATACTGCATGGATATGCAGGAAGATATATCCGTGTTAAACGAGCCCGAGTTCTTAAAAAAACTGTTGCAGGACGGCATTGCCGATTCTACCGATTTGAACTATCCTGCCGTTTATGTGTTGCTTAAATGGAAACGCCCCAGCATGACGCTCAAAGACGACGATGTAATAACCGTGATGAAAGACAGCGTGGGCGTGCTGCGTTTGGAACGCTTCCGCAAAAACCGCGTATTTCATGAAGCGGAAAAGAAACTGATAAAAAGCGTGGCGGGGGAAATTTCCCACAATTTAACCAATACCGAAATTGACCAGGCCAAAAACCAGCGCTTAAACACGGCTACCGCCTTAAACGATTTGGCCACCATTTTTGCTTCTTCTTTGCGTCTTTCCGACGGTCTGGAACTGATTTTGCAGGGTGTGCAAAAATATTTTCGCTTTGACCGCGTGCGCTTGTATCAAACCACTTATGACGGAAGCAAAATAAAAACCATTTTGGGCGTGGATATTTCCGGTGAGGTTACCCGCCAAACCGGCGACGATTTGCCCGAAGACGAACGCACCTTGCTGCGCGATATTTTTGACTCCGGCGCCACCTACCGCACCATTCACAACGTGGTATATATTCCGCTTAAAGTGCAGCGCAATAAGGTAGGCTTTCTAACTTTTGATAACCTGCTTTCCCGCCGCCGGATTAATTATTTGGACTTTATTTCCTTAAAACAATTTTCTACCCAAATTGCTTTGGCCATAGACAACGCCGCGTTGTTTGAACGCGTGCAGGAACTGTCTAACTACGACGAGCTGACCAAGCTGCCGGTGCGCCGTTTCTTTAACGAAAAATTTGCCGAAGAAATTTACCGCTCCAAACGATTTGATCTGGTCATGTCGGTCATTTTGCTGGACATTGATTTGTTCAAGCAAATCAACGATACCTATGGCCACCAAATCGGCGACTGGGCCTTAAAAGAGGTTAGCCGCGTGCTGCGCACCAGTTTGCGCCAGACGGATTTTCCGTGCCGTTACGGCGGCGACGAAATGATTATCATGTTGCCGCGCACCAACGGCGAAGAAGCCAAAATTATTGCTAAACGCCTCAAGGACCGTATTAACGCCATTGCCATTCCGGACAGATACACCGACGGCGAACGCGTTACGCTTAGCATTAGCCAAGGGATATCCGTTTTCCCGCAAGACGGTCAGACGGCTGCAGAGCTTTTTGAAAAGGCAGACAAGGCCCTTTACTGGGTGAAAGACGGTCGCCGCGGTACTTTTGCTCTGTACCGCGACGTAGCTGAAGAAGTGCCGCAGTGATTAGACCGAGCGGTAGATTTTTCGACGGAGAATTCACGAAAAACTAAAGGAAAGAAACAAAAGAAGAAAATCGTATGCGCTTTAAATTGCACGCAAACGTCATAAAAGAGTTGACAAGAAGGCCAAAAGTTGCAAAAATTTAAGAGTAAGTTTCCGTCGCGCGCTTTTTTATATTAAAATTATAAAGGGCCGGCGGCTTTTAGTCGTGGAAAGATTTTATATTATACAACGGGATATCATAAACGAATATGACACATAAAAATTTCTGGCAGTTTCTCTCGGGCAAAACGGTCTTGGCGGCTGTTTTGCCGTTGTTGTGTTTGGCCTTTGCCGCTCCTGCGGCTTTTGCCCAGACGGCGGAAATTCGTTCTGCCGGCGTATATTATGTAGAAAATCCGGAAGGTTCGGATATTGACAATATTTATTGCAACTGGGGCTCAGACGCCATTGAGGCGAAACTTCCGTCTGCCTATAAGGGCGGTGTCGTAAACGTAGAGGGCATGCAGACAAACGATCCGTGGCAGACCTCTGCATTGATTGAATATGATCAACCCTATCCTTCCCCCACGAAAGCCAACAGCTATCCCAACCATTGCTTGGGTCTTTGTATGGAAGTGTACTGCACCAATAAGCCTAACGGCGCTACAACGTATTCTATTGCTTTTCCTATTCAAAACATCATGTTTGAAATTGTCAAATACCGCAATGGGGCAGACATTTCAAACGCAGAGACCAATCCCGCCGTGCGTACTATCTATCAGAGCATTTTGGATAACGATATTATAGATTGGAATGAAATTTCCGCAGCTTCAAAAGCTTGGCAGCAAGCTATAACTGATCGGGAAACAGCCAATGGTGCGTGGAGCACGGCTCAAAAAAACTGGGCCGATGCACAAGAAGCTTGGGCAACCGCTGTGGACACCTATAATACTGCAGCACGGAATTCCGGATGCAGAAGTGTATCTTTTACCGATCCTACTACGCATCTTAGAAGATATGGCTGTGTGACAAATACCAATTGTTTATCAATAACACAAAATCAGAGCTATTCTTGTGTTCAGCAAACAAATTGTTCTTCGGATGCGAATTGTGTAAACAGTTGGAATGCAGTCTATCAAGCTGGCGAAACGCTTAAAGCTGCCCAGCAAATATATAATGATGCTAAGGAAGACTATAATACAGCTAGTGAGACATATACTGCTGCTGTGAATGCCTATAATGCTGCCCAAACAGCATATAACAGGGTCGTGAATGTGCAGGGGCAAGATTTGTCCAAATATATGTGTGCCGGCTATTCCTGCTATGGTGCGCGTGCCAAGTTTGAAGAGACCACGACTTGCCCCAATCCGCTGTATGTCTGCTCTGCTGAAAAGTGTTCGGGTAATTGTTGTGTTTCAATTAACGATCCTTCCGTGACGGAAACTACAGCCGTATGTGCAACGTCTGGCGAAACGCAATGTCTTGTTAAAGCAGAAGGAACGGGGCAGGGGTATAACGAGCCTATTCGTTTCTGCACGTCCTGGGACGGGTCTTACGAAATTCTGGGTGAGTTTGGCAAAACCAACGGTCAGTTCGGTTTCCGCTCTACCATCAGCACGGAATATCCTGGTGACGGTATTGCTATAGAAAATATTTCCATTAACCAAACGTTCCCTTACCCGGGCAATAACCAGTTCCCCATTCAGGTGGATGTGACCAACGTGCACACCGTGCGCAGCACGCCTACGGTGGTGGGTTCCATTACGGGGGTGCAAGCCTTGCCTTATACCATGGCTTACCGCTTGAGCAAAGACTCGGACGTGCGTATTGAAGTGTTTGACGCTTCTGCCCAAATACCTTATACCGGCGATGATGGGGATGATGGTACTGCCGATGACACAAATCAAGGCATGACGCAAATGACGCCGCAAGATGCCGAACTGGTGCTGAACCAGAACTCGGTTGTGCGCCATTTGGTGGATTGGCAGCCGCGCTTAGGTGAAGGTGTTAAAGGGGGCGACAGCGACCAAATTATTGTGGAATCTGATCCTTGGGATGGACGTGACGACTCTGGTCGTTTATTGCCGGCCAACAACTATTTGGTGTCTATCCAGGCCAAAAGCCAGGACGAATGGCCGGGGACGGACTTCTCCCGTGCCGTTACGCGCCAAATCTCTGTTGATCCGTTGAAACTGACGGATATTCAGGTGCAGGGGCTGAATAAACAATCTACGGCCTATGCCACGATCCGCTATGTACCTACGGAAGCTTCTGATGTATATTTTGAAGTCTATTCCCCGGGCACCACATTTGAAAGCCTCTATACGGCAGGTTATAAACAGATTGGCACCTCTCCTGCGGTTGCCAATAAAACGGGGGTGCGTGTTTATCGCAGCCAGCAGCAGCGCGGTCGCGGCCAAAGCTACCCAGATAAATGGGACGGCTTGTGCCATGAAAAGGGCGGTTGCAAAATCCCGTATGCCAAGGGAACAAAACTTCCTATTGATGGCGTAGTTTTTGACGGAACTAGCGATACGTGCACGGCAGAAGTCGGAGCGATAGACACCGGTACTGGCAACTGTGTCATTACCTATACAGAAAATGCCCCGTTGCCGGATGGTGACTATATATATGTATTGTGGGCGGAAGTACCGTATACCACCCCGTATGCAAACGGAGCGGCGTGCCACCAGTGCCAAACAGACGGTGGTGAATATTTAACTGCAGGCTGTAACTTGACCTTTACGGAGGGTGACAACGGAACTCCGAGTTATACGTGTCCGTCCGGTTCAACGGCGGCAGAAGGCGGAGATGTGGAAACCGTGAAAAATGGTTACTATACCGCTGTCAAAACCTTGCGCTACTATTCCGGTATTATGCCGATGGAGCGCGGCGTGGTGGATATTACCATTCAGCCGGTCAGCTATTCCACCATCGGTTCCAGCCCGACGGCTTACGGCTTAGATCCGTTCATCTTTAAATATTCTATCGCGCGTGAAGCTACGGTAGATGCCTATGTGCAGAATACGGCCGGCGTGCGGGTTAAAACTTTGACCGACGAAGGCGGCAATACCAATGTGGCCCAGCAAATGAACACCTTGACCTGGGACGGCCGCGATGACCAAGGCCGTATGGTAGGCCCCGGTACCTATATGTTTGTGGTGGAAACAAAAGATCCGATGTTCCCCCAAAGCGTACAGACGACGGCTTCTGCCATTTTCCCGGTGGATTTGTACCGTTTGGTTGATGTAAGCACGACAGATGTGTATGGTGACAGTGAAGCCAAAGCCACCATCAATTATATGGTGTCTAAAGCCATGAACGTGCAGATTAACATCTATAATAAAGATGTTGTCATTCCTACGTATAAAAATACGGGAACTTCTGCACAGGCATTGCTGGACACCGTGCCGGCAGAAGTAATTACGGCTGTTGATGCTATGAACCCCAATCCGCTGCCTAACTTGACGGCCGGCGGTGATTTGCCTGTCAGTGTGGCGGGTGCTCCGCTGGTGGCGGGGGACACGGTTGGCTATTCCTATGTATATACCGAACCGGTAAACAACGGCACGAATTACACCTATTACCGCATACAAAAACAGGTAACTGCCGTTACGGACACGACGGAAGACTATACGGTCAATGAAATTATCCAGTTTACCGTAGATGTCACGTCTTGGCCGCCGCGTATATGCGATAAACAAACGGATACGACTGTTTTCACCAATGGTTATGTGGACCCGACCAAAAATCCGAAGTGTATCTATGTAAACGATACCACCTTTGTTAATTATCCGGCCAATCCGGAAGCGGCCAAATACAATTACGGCGAAGGCGCCGCCCAAACCTTGGACGTACGCTTGCAGCCGGTCAAAACCTTTAATCGCTCCGCACTCAAAGCCGGTGATGGCGTGACCATTACGGAAGAATGGGACGCGCAGTATTTCTATAACCCGACGCCGGTCTCTACGCTTGATGGCGGCAAAAACACGCCGGAAGCGGTAGCGGCCTGCAGCAATCAGACGGATTTGAAAGCCTGCCCGTACGAAATGATTCCGGACGGTACCTATCCGTTCTACATTTCCGCGCAGACGGAAGAACCGGTGGACTTGTATTATGACTCCACCACGGCTCAGCCGGTGCGTGCTGCGGCCGATGTCACCCCGCAGACGGGTCTGTATGCCACGGATAAAACCGTGTACCGCGTTAACATTACCCGCGGGCCGGTGTACTTCTTGGACGGTACGGTAGCCGTTTACCCCAATGCCCCGCAGTTGTTTAACACTTCTTCGGGCCCGGTGTTCGTGCCGCCGTATGAAATTAACTTTGCCATTTCCCGCGCGGCTACGGTGGAAGTTGCCATCGTCGCACTGGAAGACGGCCTGTGCACCGTCACGGATACGCCGGTTGTGGCGGGCGACCCCAATGCGCAAATGGCCAAAGCGGGGGACGTGTGCAAATACTTAAGCACGATGACCATTGTCAATACGCCTAACTTTGACCCCAATGTGATACGCAAAATCTATTGGGACGGCACCGACAATAACGGCTATTATGTGCGCAACGGAAACTATGAAATCCGCTTGACGGCTAAGAACTACCCCGATGAAGGCTTGTATCAGCCCACGGTCAAGCAGCTTACGCAAAACGTGGACCTGCTTAAAGTGTTCGACTTGCCGGAAACGGAAGCCTATGCCTTGAACCAGCGCGGTACGGATATGAAGATCTCGTATCAGATTTCCGTGCCGATGAAAGTGGCTATCCAAATCTTTAAACCCGGTACCACCATTTACGATTATCAGAAAGGTACCTTGCGCGACCCGGCCACGGGTAAAGAAGTAACCGATATCCGCGATGTGCTGGTGCGCGCCATTGTGGGCATCCGCCCGTCCACCACGCTGATTGAAGAAGTGTGGGACGGCCGCGACTATGCCCAGCAGGACGTGCCGGACGGCACCTATCCGTTCCGCTTCGTGACGGCCCTGAACTCGGCCGATATAGACTCTGTAACGGGTGAAATCCTTAACTCCGATGACACCAGTACGGACCCGAGCCAGTGGAGCATTGAAAACGTGGCAGATACATATCAGTATGTCAACCTGCATCACGCCACGGTGGCCATCGGTGACGGGGAGTTCGTCTGCGAAGACTGGGAGAAAACGGTATTCTTCTATCCCAACCCGTTTAAGACGCCTACCGGCACTATGGAAATCACCAAACTGCCGGTGCCGGGCAAAATGTCCATTAAGTTGTATAACTTTGCTGGCGACTTGGTGCGCGAAGTCGGTTATCAATGTGTGGACGCCAACAATATGACGGTAACGATGGGTACCTCTATTGATTTGCAGCCGGATAACACAGTCAGTAATACGCCTTATGAAGGCAATATGCCTACGGTCCGTAACGCAGCCTTGCGCTGCTTCTGGGACCGGACCAACGACCACGGCAAGAAAGTGGCCCGCGGCGTATATTTCGGCTTGGTGGACTTCCGGGCTCAAAACGGCAGACAGCACTGCCAGAAAGTTGTTAAAATCTTGATACCCAGATAAGACAGGAATTTATGAAGATAAAAAACTCAGTTCTGTTTGCCTTTTTAATCATGGCTTTGGCGGCTCCGGCCGCCTTGGCCCAAAGTTATTCCGACGCCGGTACCAGCGCTAGCGCATTCTTGAAGATTGACGCCGGCTCGCCCCGTGCGCAAGCTTTGGGCAATGCGTATGTGTCTATTGCCGACGGACCGGAAGCCTTGTTCTGGAACCCGGCCGGTGCGGCTTCTGCCACGACGCGTGAGCTGCAGTTTTCCTATCAGGATTATCTGCAGGGCTACAAATCCCGCACGCTGGCGTATTTGCAGCCTCTGGGCAAAACCATTATTGGTGTGACGTTTAACTATATGGACATGGACGGCTTTGATTACCGCGACGAATATGGTAATCAGCAGCCGGTAGTTGGCAAACCGGTGCAAAACTTTGTGGGCAGTTTGTCTTTGGCCCGCGGGTTTTTTGACCAAGGCTTGCAGATTGGCGCCACGGCTAAGTATATCAATGAAAAATTGGATACATACCGCTACACCAACGTGGGTTTTGACGTAGGTGCCAAGGCCCGCCCCTGGAAATGGCTGGGCTTGGGTGGTGCTATCGTAAACATCGGCGATACCGATGAAATGCCGCGCGGCTGGCGTTTGGGTGCCGACATTAACACCAAGTACTGGACGGTGTCGGGCGAATATATGAAATATGTGGATGACGAAGGACGCTTGGGCGTAGGGTTGGAAATCCACATTCCGGAAGATTTGTTGCAGGTGGCCCGCTTTGACTTGCGCGTCGGCTATTATGATCGCGAAAGCACCGGCTACAGCGAAAGCGAAAACTTAAAGAGCTTGGGCTTGGACGCCACCTCTAAAATTTCGTTTGGTTTTGGTATTTACAGTTCTGAATTGTTTGGCTATGGCGCCAGCATTGACTATGCCGTCACGCCGTTTGGCGCGTTGGGCACGTCGCAGCAAATTGCCGTGGCCATTGAGTTCTAAACCTGTTCGGGCGGCTTAAAGCCCGTTTGATATATGAAAAACAAATGCAAAGCGTGTGCCAATTGGCTTAAAAAAAGCAAAGGCCAGACCGCTATTGAATATGTATTAACGGCCGGTTTCTTGTTTGGTGCTTTTTTGGCTTTTTACGCTTTGTATTCCAACTTGGTGCCGCAGCAGTTTGACCAAGGGGCTAAAATCATTTTGTCAGTATATGATGCTAGTGTTTAGTTTTAAAAAAATCAGGAGGACGTCATGAAGTTTGTCATCGCCATGCAAAACAAGTTGAACGCCTTGAAACAAGCCGCGTTTAACTGTGTTAAAAAACAAGAAGGTCAGAACACCATTGAGTATATCATCATGCTCGGTGTGGTGGTGGGTATTGCTCTGTTGGTGGGTACCCTGGTAAAGAACATGATGCCGGAATTGTTTGATAATATCAAACAGAAAATCCTCGGCGGTATCAACCAGACCGGCGAATAATTTCGCCTGAAGGGATTATGAGAATATTTCGTAGGGAGCGTGAGGGGCAGGTAACGGTAGAATTGATGCTCATTCTGCCGGTGCTGATGTTAATGATATTCTTTATACTGGAATACGGTAACATTGCCTATCACACCATTATTGCCAATCACGCTTCCTATGAATTTGCCCGTATAGCAGCGCTTGTGGGGGTAAATAAACCCAGCGGCCGGCCCAATACGGGTACGATGAGAAATAAAATAGAGATAGCCAAACAAAAAGTTTTTGGCGCAGACGCACAGCGCATTTCGGTGGCTATCAAGGTGCAAACAACGGGGACGGACCCGATGTATTCGCGCCATAAACACGAAGATGTGATTGTAACGGTTACGTATCCGGTACAACTAGCTTTTCCGGGCACCAGTTGGCTTTTGGCCAGCGAACCCAAGAAGCAAGGAATACGTAAAATAAAGGCTACGACCAGAATGCCAGTGGAAAAAACGTATGCCAGCTCTGACCCGAAATAAAGGGTTTTTGAAAGATTTTGTTTTATTTTACCGGGAATTAAATTAAGGAGAAAAAATGAAAAAAGGAATAATGCTTCCGTTAGTGTTGGCCGTATTGGCAGCGCTTGTATATGTGGTAATCTTAAACAATGCCCAAAAGAAACTTAACGCCTCTCAAAACATGAAGACGGTGTTGGTGCCTGTGCGCGACATTAAAGAGCGCGAAGTAATTAAACGCGACTATTTAAAACGCATTCAAGTGCCGGCGGCCTATGTGCAAAAAGATGCCTTTACTTGGACGACCGATGCCGATTTTGCCAAAATCGACAATGCCATCGCCCGCGTGCAGATTCCTAAAGGAAACCAGATTTCCAAATATGCCGTCACCTCGCTTTCTCCCGAGGCAGGCCTTTCCAGCAAAATCCCGGTGCAGATGAGAGGCTACGTCATCACGGTGCCCACCAATATTGCCAGTATGATTAAACCCGACGACAATATTGATATTCTGCTTACTTTTGAAGCTATTATGAAAAACGGCTCCCGCCAGAAAGTAACCATTACGCTGTTGCAGAACGTAAAGGTGTTGGGTGTGGGGTCTGACTTAGGCCAGGGTGTGGACGCCAAAACGGCGGCCGCCATGCGCAACCAGGAAGAAGATGCCAACGCTTACACCGATACGGGTGCTTTAAGCTTGGCCTTAACCCCCAGTGACGCGCAGTACTTGGCCTTGGCCCAGAACCAGGACGGCGGCGAAATTTCCGTCATCTTGCGCTCTCAGGGTGATGTGACCAACTACGTGATGG
>CALUQA010000125.1 GCA_944322775.1 uncultured Elusimicrobiales bacterium | reverse complement strand
TGGAAAAGCAAATACGCCCCGCTGCGCCCGTGCAAATGGAGTTTTTCGCGCAACAAACCGCTGGACGAGCGTAAAATAAATTCTTGTTTGTATTTTCACACAGGCCTGTGCCCGGCACCCTGTGCCGGCAAAATTTCGTACGAAGACTACCGGCAAATTGCCAAACGCATGGCTTTGTTTTTGGAAGGGGATTTTAAAGAAATTACCCAAAAAATAACTGAGCAAATGAAAAAATGCTCCGACGCCATGCAATACGAAAAAGCCGCCGTGTACCGCAACTTTTTGCAAGCGCTGGACCACATGCGCGAACGCGTGGTGGTCAGCCAATATAAAGACGAAGAAATTACCCAGGCCATTGCTAATTCCGATAAATTAAAACACCTGGCCCATGTGGTGGGGCTCAGCCGTTTGCCGGCGCATATTGAAGCGTTTGATAACTCCCACTTATTTGGCCGAGAAGCCGTGGGCTGCATGGTCTGCTATATAAACGGCGAAAAAAACCACGACCATTACCGCCGCTTTAAAATACGCTCTCCCTTGCCGGAAAAGGGCGGCAGCGACTTTACCATGATGCAGGAAAGCGTCTACCGCCGCCTGCGCCAAATTAAGCGCGACCCTTCCCAAAAGCCCGATTTGCTGCTGCTAGACGGCGGAAAGGCCCAAATCACAGCCGCCTTAAACGCCTGTGAAAAAGCCGGGCTGTATATTCCGCTTATTTCTTTGGCGGAAACGCACGAAGGCATTTATGTGCCCGGGCAGGAACAAAGCATTAAACTGCCGCTGGGCGACCCGGCCTTAAACCTGCTGATGGAAATACGCGACGAAGTGCACCGTTTTGCCATTACCTATCACCGCAAACTGCGTGACAAAGCCTCCATTTCCAATGAAGGACATATTTCCCCCTCCAATAAAAATCCCGCCCTGTAAGAGCGGGATTTTTAAAAGGAGGCTTTTTATCTAAAACTGCTTTGCCCCGTTTTCTGCTGCAGGTACCCTTTCAAGCCGGAAGGATCACTGGAGTGAGTGACAGCTTCCTGGAAGGTAATTTTCTTTTGCAGGTACAGGTCGCCCAAGGTCTGGTTCATGGTCACCATACCCATGCCGGCATTGGTCTGCATGGTGCTCATAATCTGTTCGGCTTTTCCGTCGCGGATTAAGTTACGCACGGCGGCGTTGGCAATCAGCACTTCGGCCGCCATCACGCGTTTGCCGTCCACACCCTGGATTAATTGCTGCGACATAATCGCTTCCAGCACGAAGGACAGCTGCGTGCGCACCTGCGGCTGCTGGTTGGCCGGGAACACGTCAATGATACGGTTGATGGACTGAATGGCGTCGTTGGTGTGCAAAGTGGCAAAGACCAAGTGCCCCGTTTCGGCCAGCGTTAAGCAAGCTTCAATGGTTTCAATATCGCGCAACTCGCCCACCAGAATGATATCCGGGTCTTCACGCAGGAAGTGTTTCAAAGCGGCCTGGAAGGAATGAGTATCGGACCCCACTTCACGCTGGTTAACAATGCTGCGTTTGTGCGGGTGGACAACTTCGATGGGGTGGTCCACGGTAATAATATGGTTGCTTTCGTGCATGTTTAAATAGTTGATCATGCTGGCCAAAGAGGTAGATTTACCGGAACCCGTCGCCCCGGTGACCAGTACCAGGCCTTTGTTAAGCTTCATCAGGTTATACACCACCGCGGGCAGCCCCAACTCTTCAAAGCTCTTAAATTCGTTGGGAATGGAACGCAAAGCGGCGGCCACACAGCCTTTTTGTTTATATACGTTTACACGAAGACGCCCTAAATTTTTAATACCGAAAGAAAAATCTGACTCTAAGGTTTCTTCAAACTGTTGGCGCTGTTCGTCGGTCATAATGGAATAAATAAGCGCCTGAGCCGTTTCCGGCGTAAGCGTTTCAAACTGCGTGGCATACAATTTGCCCTGGATACGCAGCACCGGCGGGACGCCCACCGTCAGGTGAATGTCGGAAGCGCCTTTGGCCTTCATAAGTTTAAACAAATCGTCCATCAATATCATAGAAACCCTCTCCTAATCAACTAATTTTGCCCACCAAATCCAGTGTAATATTATTTAGCGCACCGGTCAATTTCTTCTTGGTAGTATCTGCCTGAAAAACATAGACAATCGGTTCTTTGCGCGTTTTAGCCAGACGGAACTTAACCACATATGAATTGCGGTGCAACGGCTCTGCCGACCACATGGCCGCATAGCCGCTCTTTAATTGTTTGGCATACAGTTTATTTAAGTACTCTTCCACCGTGCCGCGGCCGTTATCCAACTGATAGTGTTTTACAATGTCTTTGGCCAACTCCAGCGGATCCTGCTGTTCTTGCTGTTCGGGCATGGCATTAACTGCAGCGCGTGCGTCCGGTAAAGCGGCCGTTTGCTGCGTTTTTTCTGCCGCTAAGGGTTGCTGCTCTTGCGGTTCTTGCGCAACCACCTGCGGTGCTTCTTCATGCGTCCAGTTTAAATAAGCCCCCAGCAAAAGTACGCACAATCCCAAAAACAAAAATACAAATTTCAGCTTCCCGCCCTCAGGTTTTTTGACAACATATTCGTCATTGGGCACCACTTGTTCCTTTCTAAGATGCGGGGTATAGTCCGGCTCGGGCGGCACTTCTTTTATCGGTTCCGGTATTTCCTGGCGCAGGGTGTCCACTTTCAATTTGCCTTCCAAAATCGTCTTAACGGTTTTGTCGTTGGGGTCGTCTTCCTGTTCAGGCACAATCATTTCCTGCACTTGGGGCGGCTGGGTATCTTCGGCCGAAGGCAGTGTGGGCTGCGTATTTTGCGCCGCAGCCAACGGCGGCCGCGTTTGTCCTGCCAAAGGCAACGCTTCGGCCGATTTTAAATCCGGCAACGAATGCATCAAGTTTTCTTCTGTTTGTTTATCCGCCTGCGCTGGGGTCGGTTCAAACAAACTTTCGTCTATTTCTTCTTTCTCTTTTTTATCGGAAACGAACTCGTCAAAAGGGTCTTTTTCTTCTTTATCTCCAGCAAAAGCAAGGCCCGGGTCCGTTTTGGCAAACTGACTTTCAAGGGCGCGGGCCAGATTCATGTCGGAATTTTCTTTCGGGTCCGGAATGCCCAAGATATTGCCCAAATCGCCGCTTTTGATGGTATTAAAATATTCCTCAATCGGGCTGACGGAAGAAGTATGCGTCACCTTTTCCACCGCCGCCGTAAAAGCATCTTTTTGGGGCTTAGATTTAGATTTATCTTCTTTGGGAGCCGTTTTTTTCTCTTCGGTCGGCTGCGCCGGTTCCGGCGCTTTGTTAGGCGAAATAGGCGGCAAGTGACCGGCCTTTTTTTGTTTTTCGGCTTCCGTCACCGCGGCGCGGGCCACCCGCTGACGCTTCATTTCTTCCGACTCACGCAGTAGCATGGAAGAAATAGAAGGCGTTTGTTTCTTTTTGTTTTCTTTTTTAGGGGTGGAAAGCGTTGGTTTTTGTTCTGGAGAGGAAGGCTCTACCTTGGCAGGCTGTGCCGGGGCCTCTTGTGGCTTAGACGGCGGCAACGGCTGTGCCGGTTCTGTTTTTTGCACGGGAGATTCCGCCGCGTGAGGCGGGTTTTGAACAGGCGTCTTTTCTTCCACTTTAATGGAAGAAATTTCCGTCATGGCCTGGTGCATTTCTTCCGCAAATTTATCGGACGGAAGTTCTTCCTCTTCCGGCAAAACGACGACCGGCTGCTGCTGTTTAGGTTCAAAGCCGAACTCTTCGTAGGCGCGGGCTTCTTTCCAATAGGCTTCTTCGTCGCTGTACTCTTCGGGGCAGACCAAACTGTGCGCACCAAACCCCGGCCGGTGCAAAAGCTGCTCCGCCGTGAAAGGTCCGACCACATCTCCGCCGTCAAAGAGACAGTATTTCATTTATTATTTGCAGTACTGCAACGCATTTTGCAAGCGTTTTAGCACCGTATCTTTGCCCATATACTCCAGCATTTTAAACAGCGTCGGCCCATGCGTACGGCCCGACACCGCCACACGGAGCGGATGGAACACCTGCCCCGCTTTGTATCCGTTGGCCTTGGCAAAACCACGGGCGGTGGTTTCCAGCGGGCCTTCGGTAAAATCGGTCAGTTCGCCGTAGGCTTTAATCATGCCTTCCAGCACGGCTTTGGCTTCCGGTTTGCCAAAAACTTTATCAATGGCTTCCTGTTCAAACACCGGTTCTTCAAAGAAGAAGCGGATTAAATCGGGGATTTCCGTCAGCAGTTTATATTTTTCCTGTTCCAGCCCCACAATGCCTTCCAGCTGTGCGCGGGACACTTTGCTTACGTCTATGCCGGCCTTTTCAATAAACGGCATGGCATAGTCGGTCAGTTTGGCAATGGGCGTCTGGCGGATATATTCGCCGTTCATCCAGTTCAGTTTTTCCGGGTCCATAACGGCCGGGCTGGGCTGGCAGCCGGAAATGTCAAATTTTTCTTCCAGTTCGCCTTCGGCAAAAATTTGCTGAGAGTCAGACGTCGCCCACCCGAGCAACGCCAAATAGTTTTTCAGCGCTTCGGGCAAATAGCCCATATTACGGAACTCCACCACGTTGGTGGCGCCGTGACGTTTGGAAAGTTTTTTGCCGTCGGGTCCGTGAATCATGGACAGGTGGGCAAAGATAGGCTCTTTCCAACCCATGGCATGATAAATTTGAATTAGCGCAGGCGTATTGGAAATATGGTCATCGCCGCGGATAACGTGCGTCATGCGCATTAAGTGGTCGTCCACCACCACGGCAAAGTTATACGTCGGGTAACCGCTGGTTTTTTGAATGACCAAATCATACAAATCTTTGCTGGCAAATTTAACGTGCCCGCGGATCATATCGTCCCATTCCACGTCGCCTTCTTCCGGCATGCGGAAGCGAATAACGTATTTGCGGCCCTGGGCTTCCAATTCTTTTTGCTGCTCGGGGGTTAAATTGCGGCATTTGCCGCTGTATTTGGGCGGGCGGTGTTCGGCCAGGCATTTTTGGCGGTTGGCTTCCAGTTCTTCTTCCGTGCAATAGCATTTATAGGCTTTGCCTTCGGCCAGCAGCTGGTCAATATATTTTTTATAAATGCCCATATCGGCGCGCTGCGCCTGATAATACGGGGCGTCGGGCCCTTTATTGGTGCCGTCTGGCATGGGGCCTTCGTCCCAGGTCAGTTTCATCCATTGCATGCCTTCAAAAATAGCGTCCGTAGAGGCCTGGGTGCTGCGTTCTTCGTCGGTGTCTTCAATACGAAGCAAAAACGTGCCTTTGTTTTTCTTGGCAAAAAGATAGTTAAAAAGTGCGGTGCGCACCCCCCCGATATGCAAAAATCCGGTTGGAGACGGGGCAAATCTGACTCTGACTGTCATGGTAATAAATCCTCTGTAATAATAATATTAATGCGTATAGATATATTATACTTATTATGCGAAATTTTTTAAAATATAAAAAAGGCACTTTGCCGCCTTGTTTTAAAAACAGACCACCCTATTAAGTATTTATGAGTTTTTTTATTTTTGCCAGTTTAATTTTATTTTTTATGCAGGTCGTCATTGGCCTGTGGTTTTATTTTCTCTTTCCGTCGTTGGGTTGGAAGATACCCGCCGTGGCACTGCCCGTTGTGTTAACCGCCGCCATGCGCCTGGCCATGACATATACCCGCACCCATTATGGCACGCTGGAAAGCCTGCTGTATTTTTTGGCTTACGGTTATGCGGGGCTGGTGTTTATCGTTTTCTTTATCGTTATGGCTTTTGCCATTTTGCAGGGGCTGTGCAGTTTGGCCCACCTGCAAAGCAAGGCCGTCTTGGGGCCGATTAGCTTGGCGGCTATTGCCCTGGCCTGTATATTGTCCATATACGGCGGAATGAGCCAGCCTAAAATAAAACACATTGATGTGGTCATTCCGGGCGCGCCGGAAATGACGGCCGCCGTAATTTCCGACAGCCACCTTGGCGTGGGCGTTTCTTTAAAACGCTTTCAAAAAGCATTAAAAACCATAGAGGCCCAAAACCCGGACGCCATTTTTGTGTTGGGTGATTTGTTTGAATACGGCATGAAGCGCCAAGATTATGCACAAGCATTGGCCGACGTAAAAACCAAATACGGCACGTTTGGCGTGCTGGGTAACCACGAATATTACACCGGCTACGATAACTCGCTGGATTTTTACCGCATGGCAAACATCACCCTGCTGCAAAACCAGGCGCAGACGCTTTCCAACGGGGTGCAAATTATAGGGATAAACGACGTAAGAACTTCCCGCGTTACCCCGCAGCAGCTGGACGCTTTGCTTGCCCGCACCGACCCGGCCCGGGCCCGCATTTTGCTCAGCCATCAGCCGCTTTTAACGCAAACCGCGGCCAAACACGGCGTGGCGCTTATGCTTAGCGGGCACACGCACAACGGGCAGATTTTTCCGTTTAACTTTTTTGTAAAAAAAGTATATCCTTACGTATATGGGCTGTATCAAACGGGAGAAAAATCCCGCATTTATGTAACTTCGGGCATGTTTTATTGGGGCGTGCCTTTGCGCTTTTTGGCGCCGGCGGAAATACCGCTTATTCACATACAGGGCCATGATTAAAAAACTTCTTTTTTTCTGCAGTCTGTTCCTTATGCTGCCTTGGGCAAGTGCACAGCAGAGCACCCCGGAGCCGCCTGTTCAGCCGCAGCCGCAAACCCCGCAAGTGCGCTTTGAAGATTTATCTTTGGAAGAAAAACTGGGCCAAACGCTTGTGGTGTTTGCCGACGTGGACAGTGCCGACATTTTCCGCCCCGTCATTGAAAGCGGCAAAGTGGGCGGCGTGCTTATTCAATGGGGCAACTATTCCCTGGAGCAAACCCGCCAACTGATTGAAAAACTGCAAGGCTGGGCCCAAAACAGCCCGCACAAAATACCGCTGCTTATTGCCATAGACTACGAAGGCGGCACCGTTTACACCCCCATTACCTTGGGCTTTGACTATCTGCCCACCAACATGATGCTTTCCGCCGCCGGGGACGAAGAAGGCACCGCCTCCATTGCCTATTTGGCCGGGCTGGAGCTGCGCCGCGCGGGCGTGCACATCAATTTTTCGCCGGTGCTGGACGTAAACAGTAACCCGCACAACCCCATTATCGGCGTGCGCTCTTTCGGCTCCGACCCCGAAAATGTGACCAAAATGGGCCTTTCCTTGATGAACGGGTTTAAGGCCGCAGGCATTGTGAGCATTGTCAAACATTTCCCGGGCCATGGCGACACATCGGTAGATTCGCACTATCAGGTGCCGGTGGTAAAAGCGTCCGACAAAGAGCTGCGCCAGGTGCACATTGCCCCCTTTGCCCAAGCCGTGCAGCACGGCGCGCAAGGGGTGATGACCAGCCACGTGCTTTACCCCGCTTTAGACAACAAAAACATTGCCACTTTTTGCCGCCCTCTGTTGCAGGATTTGCTGCGGACGCAGCTCGGCCTTAACGGCCTGATTGTAACAGAAAGTTGGGAAATGAAAGGTGCCACAACTTTTTGAGCCATTGCCGACTCCGCGCTGAGCG
>CALUQA010000124.1 GCA_944322775.1 uncultured Elusimicrobiales bacterium | reverse complement strand
CGGCCAAAAAAGCCTTGGCGGCCAAACCCAAAAGCAAAGCCTTGCAGGAACGCTTAAGCGAAGCCGAAGGGTTGCTGTCTTTGTCCAAATATTACGAAGAAGGCCGCAAGTTTGCCCAGCTGGCCGTTAAAAAAGGCAAAAACCGCTTTGCCGTGGTAACCGGCGGCGGCCCCGGCCTGATGGAAGCGGCCAACCGCGGCGCGTTTGAAAGCGGCGGCAAAAGCATTGGGTTTAACATTACCCTGCCGCACGAACAGCACCCCAACCCGTACATCACCAAAAACCTGGCGTTTTTGTTCCACTATTTTGCCATTCGCAAACTGCATTTGGTTATGCGTTCGCGTGCGTTTGTGGTGTTGCCGGGCGGCTACGGCACGTTTGACGAACTGTTTGAAATTTTGACGTTGGTCAAAACCGGAAAAAAAGAAGAAATCCCCATCATCTTGTTGGGCAAAGAGTTTTGGAACTCGGTGGTCAATTTCCGCGCGTTGGCTTCTTACGGCGTGATTGATAACGAAGAAGCCCGCACCTGCCACATTGTAGACACGGCAGAAGAAGCGTGGGACATCATCGCCAAATTCTATAAGATTAAATAAAAATAAGTCACACAAAAACCCCGCGGTTTAGACCGCGGGGTTTTTTATTTAGACATAAAAAAGCCCCGTCTTGCGGCGGGGCTTTTTGTACTAAAAAGTTTACAGGCCAACCTGTTTAACGGCATTCAGCAAGTCGTCAGTGTCAAAAGGTTTATACAAGATGCCGTCTGCCCCCAGGCGTTTGGCTTCTTCGGCAATGGTTTCCTGTTTAAGGCCCGTTACCATAAGCACTTTTACCTGCGGATGCTGTTTTTTAAGCCGGGCCAACATATCCAACCCGTTTTCCGTCGGGAAAAATACATCAAGCAAAATTAAAGAAGGCACTGCTTTTTCCAACTTTTCAAAAAGTTCCTGCGAGCCGCCTGCCTCAAACACCACCTCATAGCCCGAAGATTCCAACACATTTTTGATGGCAGAGCGCAAAATAACCGAATCGTCCACCAATGCAATTTTCAACATAATCTCCCCTACTTAATATATTGAGCGACTAATTTTTCGCCAAAATCCAACAAGGTTTGCGTGTCTTTTTTGGTGCCCGTTTCGGCATAAATGCGCACCAAAGGCTCCGTGCCGGACGGACGGACCAACAGCCATTCGTCATGCTCAAAGTAAATTTTCAAACCGTCCAGCGTGGCAATTTCGGCCACTTTAAACGTGCCCACTTTTTTGGGCAATTTCTTGCGCAGTTTTTCCACAAATGCGGCCTTGTCTATCGGTTTGGCGGCGGGCAAATCGCGCCGTTGATAGACGGACGGACCATATTGCTTGGTTACGGCTTCGCACAGTTCGGACACTTTCTTTTTGGTGTCGGCCAGCATTTCCAGCCAGGCCAAAGCCACCACCAGGCCGTCTCTGTCGGTAGCGCCGCCTTTCCAGGCATAGCCGCCGGCTTCTTCCACGCCAAAGGCAACTTCTTCCAGCGCCATGCGCTCGGCCACGTTTTTAAACCCTACGGCTACTTCTTCAAAAGGCATGTCGTGCTCGCGCGCAATGCGTTTGGGCAAATAGCCCATAGACATGGTCTGCACTACTTTACCTTTTAGTTTTTTGTTTTTAATCAAATAGTCCAAAAGCACCGCCGCCACCAAACACGGCGTGACAAAATTGCCTTTTTCGTCAATCAGTCCAAAACGGTCACCGTCGCCGTCAAAAGCAAAACCGACGGCCGCTTTTTTGGCCAGCACCGTTTTTTTCAGTTCGTCCAAATTTTTCAAAGACGGATCCGGCTGCAACCCGCGGAACGTCGGGTCGTGCTCGGCATGCAAGGCAATAATTTTATTTTTCGGCAACACCGTCTCCAGCCAGCCGGAAGCGGCGCCATACATATAGTCAGCCGCGATGGTGCCTTTAAAAGTGGCAATTTTTTTGGTATTGGCCAGCGAAGTTAAATATTTTTGATATAAATCGGTCAGGTTTTTCTGCTCCGCTTTTTGACCGTACAAAAACAATACGGGGTTAACGTCTATCAGCGCTTCAATTTCGCGCGTTTCGCGCGTCGGGGCAGAGCAGCCCGCCCATTTTACTTTTACGCCATTATATTGGGCCGGGTTGTGGCTGGCCGTAACCGTAATGCCCAGCCAAAATTTTTTAAGCGTCAGCGCGCTGACCATGGGCGTGGTAACGGGACGGTCGGAAAGCGTAACGTCTATTTTATTGGAGCGCAAAATACTGGCAACGTCGGCGGCAAACAAATCCGACATAAAGCGGCGGTCGTAACCGACGAAAACCTTTGCCATTTTTCCGTCTTCGTCAGAAGGTGCATTTTCATTAATATAATCAGCCAGCGCCTGTGCCAAGCGGCGCACGTTTTCATAGGTAAAATCCCAAGCAATAACGCCTCTCCAACCGTCGGTGCCAAACTTAATTTCAGCGGCCATAAAAGCCCTCCGTTACCGTAAAAAATCTGTTCCAATTTCCGCCCTGTCTGTTTTCAGGCCTACACAGGTCCAACAAAAAAAGTGGAGGTGGGGGGATTCGCACCCCCGTCCGAACATCTTAACAGTTCAGGCCCTACAGGTTTAGCCGCGCTTGGTTAATCACGCGCTAAGCGCACGGCGGCAAGCACATGATTTGTTCCGTTGGTCTTAAGCACAGAAGGACGAAACGCGCCCGCTGTGCCGCATTTCACATAATGACTGCCTTGCCCATGCGTGTGAAAAGCACACAGGCGGCAGTGGACTAAGCGTTAGCCCAAGCGACTTGATTGTCGTTAGTTATTTTTTTAGCCCTATTTTAATTGGCCTGGCCAACCAATACCTGCTCCCGAGCCGTAACAGATACCCGTCGAATCTATTACACCCCCGAAAATACGGAAATTGTCAAAGAACCTTCCGGCCCTGCCGGAATAGGGTATTATATTGTATCATTTTCTTATAGCAATTTTACGCTTACGGCACAATACGCCGCATAAATTATGTACGTTACCACCAAACCAACCATTTATTTGATAGACGGCCGGAACTTAGTGCGCAGTTTTTTGTGGCAGTTTGCCCGCACGGAAGAGGACGTCACCACCGAGTTTTTGGACTTTTTGGAAGCCGTATCCCAAGACGAAAAATACGCCATGCACGAATGCCGCGTGGTGTTTGACGGCGCCTATCGCCCCGTGCGCCCTTTATACAGAAGCGGGGTGCACATCGTATTTTCCGAAGATATTACCGCAGACGACTATATCTTTCAGGAAGCGGATTTTTTGGCCCAAAACGGCACCCGCGTCATTGCCGTTACCTCCGACCGGGATTTGCAGTCCCGCTTAAAAGGCGTGGGCGTAAAAGCGCTTTTCTGCCAAAAATTTTACAACTCGCTTAAACTTTCAAGCCATTAATTGGCCCTTGCCGCAGCCCCAAAAAAGCAAAGCGTGCGGCAGAGCTCGTTTTTTGTTAAAATATTTACTGTAGGGCTGGTGGCGGAATGGTAGACGCGACAGACTTAAAATCTGTTGGTCGCAAGACCGTGGGGGTTCGAGTCCCCCCCTGCCCACACTTTTATTGAACCGGAAAATATACCGGAAAGGGGTTTTATGTTAGAAGATTTTCAGCGTACGCTGACCAAATGTTTCGGCTGGGTTTTTACCGTGTTGCCCATTGGGCTGCGGTTTTTTTCTATCGCGCTGCTTATTGCGGTGCTTTTTCTGCTGTTTGGGTTTCGCATTTTGGGCGGAATTTTTTTGGTGGTGGCCTGCTTTTGCGCTTTCTTTTTCCGCAATCCCAAACGCAATGTGCAGTTTGCCGAAGACGAAAT
>CALUQA010000123.1 GCA_944322775.1 uncultured Elusimicrobiales bacterium | reverse complement strand
AAAACATATTTATATTCCCCGGCCGCCAAAGCAAGCGAGGTTTCAAAATAGCCGCGGGAATAGCGTTTTAATTCAATGGGGGTTTTGCCCCAGCCGTTAAAATCGGCCAACAATTCCACTTTTTGGGCGCCGGGCACCGTGATGAAAAAATTGCGGAATTTAATCTCCGTATTAAACTTTTCTTTGGGTTTTTTGGCCAAGGCCGCCAAATCGTCTTTATCCAAGGCGGCCGTTTGGGCGGAGCCTTCTATGGAGCCGGCGGCATAGTCGTAATAATCTTCCCCGGCGGTAAAAAACCACGTCAGGCTGGCACAAATAAGCAGCAAAAAAACCACAAACAAAGCACCCGGTTTTTTATTGTTCATCTAAATATTCCCTTTCGTTAAACGCCGCCCCGCAGGACGCCGCCAGCGCCTTTACGGCCTGGGGGTCTGCGCCGGTATTGTCCACACAGCTGGCAGCCACGCGCGTAAAACCGGCCGCAGCGCATTTTTTCAAGAAATCCAGCACGCTTTTAAAGCCGTCTTCATACCCCGGCGCCGGGCGCACGATTTGGCGCCAAAGCGTTTCGTTTTGGGCGTTGAGGCTGACGTTGACGATATCCACGGCCGTTTTTAAGTCCGGCACGATGTCGCGCTTATTAATCAAATTACCCAAACCGTTGGTGTTCAGGCGCACTTTAAAGGAAGGATAATCGGCGCGTTTTTTAAGTGCGCGGCCGATCTCCAGCAAAGCGTCCAAACGCATGGTCGGCTCCCCATACCCGCAGAAGACTACTTCCTGGCAGGGGGTGTGCATTTCTTTATCCAGCAGGGCCAGCACTTCCTGGGCGGAAGGCTCTTTGCCCTGCAAATCCAAATTATAGCCGTTAAACTGCATATGCCATTTTGTTTTAATGCAAAAGGCACACAGGTTCGGGCAGCGATTGGTCAAATTGATATACAAGCCGTTTTTAAAACGGTAAACAATGCTAGGGCTTTGCATATAACACCTCTTATAAGTATTATACCAGTTTACACACGGGGCCGCGGCAGCAAAGGGCTGCCTTTTAAAGCAGGGCCAGCAAGAGAGAAAGCGCAGAGGGTGCAAGGGGCGTTGACCGCAGCCACAAAGCCGCTGACATTAAAAATTTTGCCAACCCGGAACAGGATATCTTTTCAGCAGTCCGGCGGTGCCTATAAGAAGAAATGTTTATGTTATAATAACAACGTGAAAAAGAACAAAAAAATTTTATTTTTTACCACTTTGATCGTACTTTTGACGGTGTTAGTTGTTTACCAAAACCGCCCGCGCTTTATATTAAACCCCGGCGGCAGAACGCCTCTTTCCGGCATATATAAACTGCCCTTTACAAATAAAACACCGCTTACCGTTACCGTGGCCGGCCAGCACGGTGATGCAGACATTACCCACACTTTTCCGGCCGGGTACGGCAGGCAGTTTCCTATCCACGGTTTATACCCCAAAACAAAAAATAAAATAACCGTACAGTATCAAAACAAAACCAAAGATTTTACGGTAGACATTCCGGAAATAATGGTAAATGATGAATTTGTGCCGCCGCAGCAAGTAGTAGTTGTAGACAAAGAGTCTCCCCAAGCCCAAACGGACGATATTTATTTTATCAGTGCCAGTATTGGCACCAAATACCCCTCTTTAAGTTGGGCCATTTTAGGCTATAGCCGCAAAGGCAATTTGCGCTATTTGAATATAGATGACAAGCCTCGTTTAAACGAATTGCAACGCATCGTACCCGAAAACGAAGAAATGATGCTGGTTACCGATATCGGTTCAGAAACATTGCTGGGGCAAAGGCAGCTGGATTTGAGCGATGAAAACAAAATCAGCCACCATGACCGCGTAAAAAAGGGCGAGCATTATATTTCTTTGGCCAATTCCAAGTGGGGTGTGGAGGACCGCCTTATAGAAATAGACAAACAAGGCAACATCGTGCGGGATTTGGCCACCGGGGAGCTGATACGCAAAATTGTCCGCGCAAAAAATAATCCGGAAGAATTGGCTTTGTTAAACCGCGTGGTCTTTGATGAAGACAACATCTATATCACCCAAAAAGGCACCCAACAGGCCATAGATTGGGCTCATATTAATTCCATAGTATATGATGAGAAAAACGATATTTTATATTGCTCCTTCCGCAACTTAGGCGTTTTGGCCGTCAAATACACCCCGTGGGAACTGCTGTGGTGGATGGCCAGCGACAAATTGGATTTCCTGCCGCCGGACGACCCCACGGCCAAACACCGTGGTTTTTTGGATTTGCTGCCTTCCCTGCAGGATTACCGCGTAAAAGGGGGCGGACGTTCCGACGGGCCTAAACACCAACATGCCCTTTTCCTGTGGGCAGACGGCACCCTGGGCCTTTTTGACAACCGCGGCTACCCCTGCGACAAAAGCCGCTACGTGGAGTATAAAATAGCGGGCGAACACGGCAAATGGACGGCCCAAAAAACATATGAATATTTTGACCCGTCCCTGACCGATAATAACTATACCTCGGACATAGATGTATTGCCCGACGGGAACCTGCTTATTTTATACGGTATGGAAAAAGCAATTGTAGAAGTAAATAAAGACACGAAAGAAAAGCTCTATCAACTTAGCTTTGCTCTGCCCACGGATATGATATACCGCGTGGATAAAATGCCCTTCTATCCCACGCCGGGGCGTCTGTATCCCAAAGAACATAAATTTTAAAACCAGGCTGTTGTTTTGTCACGCGGCGTTTAACAAATGCCGCGTGATTTTTTAGGGCAACAACCTCGCATTTTATGCACTCAGGTTAAGCCAAAATAGGGAAGCCCCCTTTGCAGAAGGCGGTTAATTTATTTTTTCTACGCGGCAGATGGCCAAATCCGTAGAATAAACCGTAAAATTAGTGACAAAACGTTTGCAATTTTCTCGTGTGCCTTTTAGGCCAAAACGCGCCAGCGTGGCCGGATTAACAATCATGGGCCAATCCACCGAGATAATATAAATAGGCCCTTGATGTTGCGCTATTTTTGCCCGTTGCAAATCCTCAAAATGGAAACGATAGTATTGGGCCGATATATTATTGCGCTGGGCGGCCGTTTCCCTAAATTCTTCGGGGTATTCTTCCGGTTTGGACACAAACCCGCCCATATAGGTGGCGTTAGGATTTAATAGGGGGGCCAGGTAAGAAGACGGCAAATGCATAAAAAACACCAGGCTGTCATCTTCAATTTGGGGTTTTTCATCAAAAAAGACCGCTTGCTTCAAAAACATCTCGTGGTGCCAGTCCGGCGCTTGATACCCCCACATACTCACCCCCAGCAGCAACAGGGCCAAATACAGGCCCCAGCGCCTTTGGCTTACGGCGGCACACACCCCTATAATGACTATTCCGCACAGGGCTTCCAAAACGGCGGCATAACGCAAAATAGAAAACTGGACCAGCCATATCACATAGCCTATAGCGCAATAAACCACCAGGGGAATTGCCCATTCTTTTTTTATGCCCCCCAGCCGGTTTTTAACAATTAACACTACCCACACCAGCAGCGTGAGAATAAACAGCGCCAGGCGGCTGTCCTGCACCTCTGCTTCTGCCACATAGGTTGTGGGTGTAAACGCCCAAAAGAACGGATAAAACAGCCATTGCAGCCAGTTGGTAGGAAAAAAATGACTTTCCGTCACGTTAAAATTATCAAAATAAGGAGAATGAAAGATCTGATTATAATAAGGAAACAGTGGATTTCCATACAGGGAAAAATTCTGCCACATAAAATAACCGTTTGTCAGCAGAAAGCCGCCTGCACCACACAAAGCATACAAGATAAACACTTTCCAGGGTTTTTCAAAACGTTTGATATAACACAGCAACACGACCGTCAGGGCTATGCAAAAGGAGGCCCCCGTCAGTTTAAGCCCGGCCGCGGCGCCGGCCAGCAAAGCGGCCACATATACTCCATAGGTCCTTTGCGTATTTTGCAAAGCGCGCACCACCAACCAGAACGCCAAAATATGCAAAACGCCCAGCGGAATTTCATTGGTGCTGGTGCCCACCTGCGACATAATCCCCGCCGCACTGCAACCAATAAAAGCGGCCATGGCGGCATAGGTTTTGGGATACATCGTATGGCGGAAAACATCCCGCGCCAGTTGGTACACCAGCCAAATCAGCACCCCATAGGGCAGGCCCATAAAAAAACCGATCCATTTGGGGGAGTTAAAAAACGTGAAAAACACCCAATACAAATACAAATCCGGCAGCGGATTTAGGGTCGAATGCACCCCGGCCGCAAAAACGTCTTGCCCTATTTTGCCGTTTAGAAAAGCATACGGATTGTAAAGATGATAGTTTAACAAATCAAAATTCACATCTATGCCCAGCCAAACGCTGTACAGCCCGCTTAACACCATAAGGAGCAGCAATAACAGCATGGAGGGCAAATAAAAACGGAGCGTTTTTTTCATGGTTTTATTTTTTAAATAAGGCGGTTAAAATAATGCGCAAGTGTCTGACGCCGTCCCGCCAAGGCCGTAAGTACGGCGTATGGGAGGGGTGGGCGCGGCGCAAAGAAATTGGCACTTCCAAATAGCGCAGTTTTTGTTTGGCAACAGCAATCAACATTTCACTGGCATATTCCATGCCGGGCTGTTTTAAGTTAAGCGTTTCATACAAATTTCTGCGCAAAGCCCGCATGCCGCCATTACAGTCATATACTGGCAGCCCGTATAACCAGCGGATTAAGGCTGATAGTACAGGGGTGCCCAAATATCGGTTGAGCCAAGGCATAGCCCCCTTTTCCTGCGTATTGTTTAAACGGTTGCCCAGCACAAAATCTTCTTTATTTTGCAGAATAGGCTCCACTAATTTGGCAATATCATAAAACGGATAGGAACAATCTGCATCGGCAAACAGGACAATATCCCCTTTAGCCGCCAAAATGCCGCCGTTTACGGCACAACCGTAACCGCGTTTGGCCACCGACAGCACCCGGGCCCGGGAAGAGTGAGCTATTTGGGCGCTGTTATCGGTGGAATGATTATCCGCCACGATAATTTCATAAGAAATATCCAGGGTATCCATGGTTTGTTTAATTTCAGACAAGCAAAACGGCAAGGACGCGGCTTCATTTAAACAAGGCAGCACAATACTTAAAACGGGTTTATTTTGTGTCTTAGGCATAATTAATAGTTAAGCATATAAAGAGAGGTTCCGGTACGCCAACTTTAGAAAAATATTTCCTGGTAAAATCCTTTCTGGCACCCCCAGAATGCCAAGTGCTTGCAAAGTCTTTTTCCAAGCATTTCCTTTAAAGATTAAGCAACAAATGCACAGGGCATTTTGCCGGTTAAGATATTGGCAGGAAATAAAAAGAACTTGTCTTAAGTCAGACAAGTTCTTTTTTCACGTAAAACAGAAAGACTATTCTATATAGCAAACAGAACCGCTAACACAAACGGAGCTAGCTGCTGTCGAACTACCGACAATCGCCTTGCAAAGGGACACCTCACTAGTATTGCTAGAATCCACCACACCGCATGCTCTGCGTCCGTTGTTAATACTCAAATAGATACTCGTATTCTTTAACACTGCGGCGGCCGGTTCCATTTGAGTTTGTTCCGTTTTCCGGTTAAGAGAGAAGCTATAATCTTTAGCAGAATAATAATACCCAGTAGCGGGAGTTCCATCAGCATTTACAAAAGACAGAGACAGTTCCTCAAACGGGTAAATTTCTCCTTTTGTGCCATTTTCCAAATTAGCCATTTGTTGTGCCGTATTGATGGAAGCCACAATTTGATAGGCATTGGCGGCACGGGCCTTCATTACCGCTTTTTCATACTGCGGCAAAGCAATGCTGGACAAAATGCCGATAATTAAAACAACTACCAACAACTCAATTAATGTAAAACCTTGTTTCTTCATTACAAACTCCTTTACATAGGATATATGTAGTATAGAAATTTTATTATTTGCTGGCAAGGCTGCCTGCTTTCTAAACTTCGTTTGCCAGAGCTGATTTGCAATCCTGCACGATGGAGAATTTGCCCTGTTCATATTTTTATTTTAACTATG
>CALUQA010000122.1 GCA_944322775.1 uncultured Elusimicrobiales bacterium | reverse complement strand
TTCTTTCTGTTTTTCCAGCAGTTTGCGTTTGCGCGTAATATCGCCGCCGTAACATTTGGCAATTACGTCTTTGCGGTAGGCGGGTATTGTCTCTCTGGCTATGATTTTGCCGTTAACGGCTGCTTGCACGGCCACTTCAAACTGTTGGCGGCCGATAAGCTCTTTTAATTTGGCGCACAGGGCGCGGCCCTGGGCCTGGGCTTTGTCTTTGTGCACCACCACCGACAAAGCGTCCACCGGCGTGCCGTGCAGCAAAATTTCCATCAGCACCACGTCTGCACTGCGGAAGCCCGCCACCTCATAGTCAAAAGAGGCATAGCCCTTGGATACGGATTTGAGCTTATTATAAAAATCAATTACCATTTCGCCCATGGGCATTTCATACTTGATAATGACGCGCTGATTGGAAAGGTGCTCCATGTTCATAAACGTGCCGCGTTTCTCTTTCAAAAGCGTCATCACCCCGTCCATAAACTCCACCGGCGTTACCACCGTGATGTGAATAACGGGTTCTTTAATGTCTATAATGTCGCCGTGCGGCGGAAAGTTGGCCGGGTTATCAATAATTTTGTACCCGGGGTCGTCCGGCGCGTCTGGCAGGGCGGCCAGCTCTTGCGGGTGGTTTTTGCGCGGCGTAAATTTAACGTGATACACCACGTTGGGCGCCGTGGCAATCAGCGAGAGGTTGAACTCTCTTTCCAGGCGTTCTTTTACAATTTCTATATGCAAAATGCCCATAAACCCCAAGCGGAAGCCAAAACCCAAGGCTTTGGACGTTTCGCTTTGGTAATGGAAAGAAGAATCCGACAAATTCAGTTTTTCAAGCGCGGTGCGCAAAAGCGGAAAATCGGTCGTTTCCACCGGGAAAATGCTGGCAAACACCACCGGTTTGGCGTCTGCATATCCCGGCAGGGGTGTTTTGGCGGGGCGGTCGGCCAGTGTAACGGTGTCGCCCACTTTTACCTGGTGAATGTTTTTAATGCCGGCCACTAAATAGCCCACTTCCCCCATGCTAAGCACGGGGGCCTTGTGCAGCTGTTTGGGCGTCATATAGCCCACTTCTTCCACTTTATACGTGGCTCCCGTGGCCATAAAGTGAATGGTCTGCCCGGCTTTTACGCTGCCGTCCACAATGCGCACGTACATGATGACGCCGCGGAACGGGTCGTAAAACGAGTCAAAAATTAAAGCGCGCAAAGGGCCGTTGGGGTCGCCTTTTGGGGCGGGAATATCGGTAATAATGCGGTCGAGCAGATGTTCAATGCCCATACCCGTTTTGGCGCTGACGCGTTCGGCTTCCACCGGTTCGCGCAAAATATCCCACAGTTGCTCTTCGGAAGCGTCGGCGTCCGCCTGGGACAAGTCCACCTTGTTCATGACGGGGATAATTTTAAGCCCCAAACTTTGCGCCAAATGCGCGTGGGCCACGGTCTGCGCCTCCACCCCTTGGGAAGCGTCCACCAATAAAAGCACCCCTTCGCAGGCGCGCAAAGAGCGGGCCACCTCGTAGGAAAAATCTACGTGTCCCGGGGTGTCAATTAAGTTTAAAATATAATCTTTGTATTGAATGCGCACGGCTTTGGCTTTGATGGTAATGCCGCGTTCGCGTTCCAAGTCCATACCGTCAAGCAGCTGGGCTTGCATTTTGCGTTTGGGCACGGTGCCCGTGTCTTCCAAAATTCTGTCGGAAAGGGTTGTCTTGCCGTGGTCAATGTGTGCTACGATAGAAAAATTACGAATCTTCATCTTGGTTCATTTGCTCTACTAAGCTGCGTATCTCTTCGGACGAAGAGGCCAGCAGGGCCGCTTGGGCCGTGTCGGAGCAGGCTTCAAAATTTAAATTGCGTATGCGGTTTTTGATACGCAAAAACATACGCGGCGGAACGGAAAGCGTGTCGGCTTCCAGCCCCAGCAGCATGGGCACCATTTTAGAGTCGGAGGCTATTTCCCCGCAGATGCTTACCTGTTTGCCGCGCTGATGCGCGGTTTGGATAATCTGGTGTATGGTGCGCAGCACGGCCGGGTGGCAGGGGTCATACATATGGGCTACTTCCGGGTTTACGCGGTCCACCGCAATTAAATATTGTATCAAGTCATTGGTGCCTATGGAAAGGAAATCTATGTCGCCAATCATGCCGTCCAGGGCAATGGCGGCGGCGGGAACTTCAATCATGGCGCCCAATGCAATTTTGTTTACGGGCTTTTTGCCCTGCTTTTCAAACTCGGCCAGCACTTGGTTTAACGCCACGCGCACATGGCGCACTTCTTCTACGGAAGAGACCATGGGTATCATGATTTTAATTTGTGCGGGCACTTCGCAGGCGGTGCGCACGATGGCGCGCAGCTGCGTGAGCATTAAGTCCGGGTTTTTAAGGAACAGACGTATGCCGCGGCAGCCCATAAAGGGGTTGTTGTCTTTGTCAAACTCGTCCAACGGGAAGTCCGGCATTTTGTCGGCGCCCAGATCCGCCAGGCGAATGGTGACGGGGCGCATGTCAAACTTTTTGGCCGTGGACAGATAAATCAAATGCTGCTCGTCTTCCGTGGGCGGCTGGGGAATGTTCATGTATAAAAATTCCGTACGCAAAAGGCCCAAGCCGTCGGTAATGAGTTTTTTGTTTTCTTTGGTGTCTGTGCGCGGGTCAAAATTTACCATCAGCTTAAAGTTCCGCCCGTCCAGCGTAACCGTGGGCAGGTGGTTGATGGTTTGCAAAAGCGATTCGGCTTTTTTAATTTCGCGCTGGGTTTTTTTGTAGCGGGCCAGGGTATAGCGGTCGGGACTAATAATCAGCAGGCCGTTTTCTCCGTCCACGATAACGGTGTCGCCGTCTTTTACCTGTCGTGCCGCGTTGGAAAGCGCCACCACGGCAGGCAGTTTTAAGCTTTGCGCCAGCAGGGCCGTGTGGCTGGTTTTGCCGCCCAAATCTGTGCAGAAGCCGATGATTTGGTTTTCCTGCAGGCTGATAGTGTCGGAGGGGAACAAATCGCGCGCAATCAGTACGGACGGGCAGCGAATGGAAGCCCAAAACTGGCCTTTGTCGCCTTGCAGGTGGTTGACCAAGCGCTTGCCCACGTCAAAAATGTCATTGCGGCGTTCTTTAAAAAATTTGTCTTCCAATTTTTCAAACGAGGAAGCCAGCTCTTGCAACGTATGAAAAATGGCCGCCTGGGCAGACATGCGCTCTTTTTTGATTTTGTTGATGACCGAGTCTTTAAGCATCGGGTCTTGCAAAATCATTTTGTGCATGGACATTAAATTGGCATATTCTCCGCCCACGGTCTGACGCAGTTTGGCTTCGCTTTCGTCCAGGTCGGCCAAGGTTTTTTGCACGGCGGCGTTAAATTTGGCAATTTCGGCCTTCACTTCCGTCGCTTCCACGTGCTGGTTGGCCACGGCAAAATCGGCCGTAGGCATTAAAACGGCAGGACCTATGGCAACGCCGGGGCTGGCTGGCAGACCTTTGATGACAAACATTTAATATTCCTCGTTAAAATTATTGGTAAAAAGTTGCAAAATAGCCTGGGCGGCTTCTTTTTCATCTTTGCCGTCAAACGTTAAATGCAAAGTGGAACCGTATTCCGCCGCCAGCATCATGACGCCCATAATGCTTTTGGCGTTTATTTCCACTTTGTCTTTGGCTATTTTAATATCGCATTCAAAATTCGCAGCCGTTTGCGCGACCATAGCGGCCGGACGCGCATGCAAACCTAAGCGGTTGGTAATTTTAATGTCTTTGGTAATCACGTCAAAACCCTCTTTAAAAGAAACACACAATATTAAAAATTATTACAGCCGTTAAATATAAATACACATTTGGAATGCGCAAACGGCGCGTGACAAACGATATAATCACAAAAAACAACACCAGTACGGCGCGGGCAATAAACTCTATATCCACGCGCACGTCCATAAAATAACGGTGCACGCCTAGCAAAATAAGCAAAACCGCAAAGCAAATGCCTATTTTTTTGGCATTATAAATGGTGCGGTTCCAGTCAAAACGAGTAAGCCCAAAGCAGGAAGATTCGTCCGATTCGTAACC
Source organism: uncultured Elusimicrobiales bacterium (assembly GCA_944322775.1). Classification (GTDB taxonomy): domain Bacteria; phylum Elusimicrobiota; class Elusimicrobia; order Elusimicrobiales; family Elusimicrobiaceae; genus Avelusimicrobium. The sequence continues at coordinate 3,193 of CALUQA010000122.1, read as the reverse complement.
TATTTGCAGCCCCTGCCAGCGCACAAAAAGAGCAATGGTGTTATACACCAAAAATGCGGCCGCTCCGGCGGCAAAGGCGCTCCAGGTGGAAACGGGCAGCAAAGGCTCCGTTTCAAAAAAGTTTACGCCCAGCAAAATCCAAATGCTGATGGCCAAAAGCAAGGTCAGCGGTTTAAGCGTGCCCCAAAAGAGCCGGTCCCCAATGGACGCTGCGGTGATGGAAAGGCCCCTTCTGGCGCCGTTCCATTCGGCCACTTGTTCTTTATATTCGGTCAAGGCTTTGGTGCGGGCGATAATTTCTTCTTTTTTGGCCATGGCGCCAAAGCAGAAAGAGGCCATCACCGGGTGGGTGTTAAACGCTTCCAAATACCGGTGCAGCACATCGGGCATTACTTCCGGGTCATGGCGATAGAGCCTGCGCAAAAAAGGCATCATGACCAAAGCAAAGCCTAAATTTTGGTATTTAACATAGTTCCACCCTGCCTGTAAAAAGAAAGAGCGGAAAAACATGTTTAGTCTTAACCAAAAGGGCATAAGTTACCTCGTTTTAAGCCGCAAAGCCGGTATCAGCGCCGCAAGGCCGATCCACGGTACGGCCGTATAAGCCAGGCGGAATGCAAAATGCATTTTGGCCGGGATATACGGGTAGACCACAAACATCAGCCGGGCACAGCACCACGTTAAAATGGAAATAAAAATAAACGTCATCAAAAACGATGAAAAAAGCGCTACCGCAATAATACGTTTGATGTCGGTGGGCTTTTTGCCGATGCGCTTTTCCAAAAAAATCAGCCAGCGGAAGCGGGTTTTGCGCAGCAGCGCGTCAAAAAAGGAATACAGCACCGCCCCCACAACACCCAGGAAAAAGCCAAAATACAGTTCTATTCCCAAAGAATAAAGCGCCAGCGGAATAACACAGGCCACCACGCCACTGGGCGGAATAATACCACCCAAGGGGGAAATATCCGTAAACAAAAGTTCGGCAAAAACTCCCACCTGCACGCCGGCAGCCACGTCCCCCAGCAAGGCCCCAAAGATAGGGCCTGCTATAATGGGGCGCGAGATAAGAAACTGGAAAGCATAGGTGGTGTCCAGTTCTATCAGTGCCGCCAACAGGCAAAGTAAGAGTAAAGATAATGTCATGCGTTTAACGTTTCTTTTACGGAAATGGATTTGGAACTGGGCACAGCCCGTGTTTCTATGTCTATTCCCAAATCCGTTAATATGCGCAGGGTGCGTTTATCGGTTGCGTCTAAAAATACGTTTTCGGCCAGTTTTTGGGCGCCTTCTTTAAAATGCATGCCGCCAATGTTAAGCGATTTGATTTGCAGGCCGTCTTCCAGCAGCGGCTGCAAATCCTGCAAAGAGCCCAGCAGCAAAAAAATGCGTTTTTTGGACGCACTCATATATCCCACGCACCGCGCCGGGTCCAACACCGTCAGTTCGTATTCAAACGGCAAAGACAGGCGCAGCAAATTTTTATTGACGCGGTTCTCTTTTTCCCGCGGGCACGGGATAACCACCTCGTCAATGTTCAGTTCGGGCAGCCAAGCCTGCACAATTTGACCGTGTATCAGGCGGTCGTCCACCCGGGCAAACACAATAGGCATATTACAGCCCCTTAATTAAAAGTTCCGTCGCGTTGATGACTGCACGTTTGCCGTCTGCTTCAATTTTTTCCGCCAGTTCTTTGGCCGACAGTTTTTTGCGGCTGTTTAAAGCGGTGAGCAGCATGCTCAGGTTCATGCCGGTGATAACATGGCATTTGGGCGCGTCTTTGGTGGCAGTCAGGGCGATGTTGGTGGCACTGCCGCCGAAGATATCGGTCAAAATAATAGCGCCTTCTTCCGCCCCCGCGAGCAACTTTTTAAGTTCTTTCGCGCCCTGTTCCACGGAACTGGACGTGGTAACCGACAGCGTTTGTACGCCTTCGGCGGGCTTGCCCAAAATTTGGGCCGCCGTTTGCAACATTTGTGCGGCTAAATCGCCGTGAGTAACCAAAATGAGTTGTACCATAATTATAATCCTATATCTCTATGAAATTCCGACGCGCTCAGCCCAAGCCCCCGCAGGGTTTCGGCCAATTGATGCGCCATAAATACGCTGCGGTGTTTGCCGCCGGTGCAGCCGATGGCAATGGTCAAATAGCTTTTCCCTTCTTTAATATATTTGGGGATAAGGTATTTGATTAAATCGGCAAATTTGTCGGCAAATTCGCTGGACTCTTTAAACGACAAAATATAGTCTTGTACGGGTTTGTCCAGCCCGGTTTTGTTTTTCAACCCTTTCACATAATAGGGGTTGGGCAAAAAACGTACGTCCATTACAATGTCCGCTTCTTTCATGATACCGTTTTTAAAGCCGAAAGACACAACGGAAATTTGCATTTCCCCTTCTTTCTTAAGCTCCAGCAAAGCGGAAATTTTTTCTTTCAGTTCGCCCAATTTCAAATCGGTGGTATCAATCACTTTGTCGGCGGTGGCTTTGATGGGTTCCAGCAGTTTGTGCTCATGGGCGATGGCCGCGGCCAGCTTTTTGTGAATGGGGTGTTTATGTTTCGTTTCGGAAAAGCGGCGTATTAAACATTCGTCCGAAGCGTCCAAGAAAATAACCTTGGGCGAGAAATCGTCCTTGGTAATTTTTTTTAACATGGCCGGCAATTGCCGCAGGCGTTCACCTTCGCGTACGTCCATGCCCAGGGCTACGTTTTGCAGCTCGGGTCTCTCGGTTACATAGCGGGCAAACTGTTTAAACAGCGCCAGCGGCAGGTTGTCTACGCAGTAGAAACCAAAGTCACCAAAAATCTTGAGCGCCTGGGATTTACCCGCACCGCTCATGCCGGTGATAATAAAAAGTTTACGCTTGGCTTGCATTGTTTTTTGCCGTCCGTTTCATGCGGTCAAGCATTTTGCGGCTGAACTCTTTGGCCGAAAAAATGCCTTGCGCTTTAAGCTGTTGGTTTAAGGCGGCCACTTCTATCAGCACCGCCAGGTTGCGCCCCGGGGTAACCGGCAGACGCAGCGAAGGAACTTCTACCCCCAAAATTTCGGAAGTTTTTTGCTCCACGCCCAAGCGGTCAATGTTTTTGACCGGCGGGGTAAGCACCACTTCCAAATCAATGGTCATTTCGTCTAGCGTAGAGCCTACGCCAAACAACAGTTCCACGTCTAAAATCCCCAAACCCCGCACTTCC
>CALUQA010000121.1 GCA_944322775.1 uncultured Elusimicrobiales bacterium | reverse complement strand
TTCTACGCCGAATATGAGACATCGTTTACCCCGAAATTTTCTTTTTTAATGCCGGTTTTTTCTACTTTTTTGGGCTTGCCGCCTTTTTTGCCGCCGCGGGCCATTTGCACGCGCGCCACGTCGCCGTCTTTGTCAATGTAGTACAGAAATCCGTCTTCGCGTTCTACACCGATTTTGAGTACTTTTTCTGCCATGTGATTGTTCCTCCTTTAAGGAAACATTTTTCAGGGTTCGGATTTTTTAAAAAATCTAAAATGTATGCCGTCCGCAAAAAGGTTTTGTGCACCCGCGGCGGAGTGTCCGGCACCCTTACCGAAAAAGTCTAATAAATATTCTTTTATTTTGCAAGCCCTTTTTTCGAGGGAAAATGCTTTTGTGCTCCTCGAAGCCGAATTTTGGGCTTTTATCTCCTACGCGTAAGAGCACTAAAAAAGGCCCCAAACTCCCTTTTGGCAAACCTCTTTTCTGCGGGTTTACGTACGCGCGCCAAATGTTATAATAATAATATATATTCCCCTATAAGAGGACGGTTACCCATGTACTTAAAAGCCATAGAAATCGTTGGTTTTAAATCTTTTGCCGATAAGGTTCGTTTGGACTTTGAACCGGGCATTACCTGCGTGGTGGGGCCCAACGGCTGCGGCAAATCCAACGTAATAGACTCCGTGCGCTGGACTATTGGGGAAATGAGCTGGAAAGCCCTGCGTTCGGCTTCTATGGTGGACATTATTTTCAACGGCACGGCCAAACGCGCCCCGCTGAACATGGCGCAGGTGAGCATGATTTTTGACAACTCCACGCGTAACCTGCCTTTGGATTTTAACGAAATTACCGTCAGCCGCAAAATTTTCCGCTCCGGGGAAAGCGAATACTATTTAAACAAAGTGCAGTGCCGCCTGCGCGACATACGCGATTTGTTTTTGGACACAGGCATCGGCGGCGAAGGCTATGCCATTATCGACCAGGGCGGTGTGGAAAGCGTGCTTTCCGCCACGCCGGAACAGCGCCGCGAAATGTTTGAAGAAGTGGCCGGCGTTTCCAAATACAAAGCCAAACGGGAAGAATGTATCCGCCGGTTGGAACGCGTGGATATGGACTTGGCCCGTCTGTCCGACACGGTGGCCCTGATTGCTGAACAAATCAAAAAACTGGACGGCGAAGTGCGCAAAGCCCGCCTGTACCAGAAATACCGCGAAGAGCTGAAAGAAAGCGAAATTGCCATCTCCCTCTGCTCTATCAAAGAAGCCGACGGCCTGATTGCCAAACACAGCGCAGAGCTGGCACCGGTGCTTGCGCGCAGTAAAGATTTGGAAACGCAGATTTCCGCCCAGGAAGGCCAAACGGCCGCCATGGACTTAAACCTGACGCACAAACAAAAAGAAGTGTCTGAGTTTAACGAAAAAATTGCCGCCAGCAAATACCAGGTGGGCCTGTTGGAAGGCGCCATTAAAAACTGCGACAATTTGACGGCGGAATTTACGGCCCAGCTGGCCGCTTCCGGCAGCGAGGCCGAACGCGGCCAAAACCGCATTAAAGAAATAGAGCCTGCCATTGCCAAACTTAAAGCCCAACTGGCCGAACTGGAAGGGCAGCTGGCCCCTTTGCAAAAACAATATAACGAAGAATTTGCCCTGTCCCAAAATCAGGAACGGCAACTGCGCGAAACGGACGTGCAAATCCAGCGCGCCAGCACCGATTTAATGCGTCTGGTGCAAAACCAGATGGAATGCCAAAACAAAATTTCCTTGGAGCAGGCCAACGAACAGCGCGAAAATGAAGATTTAATCACCCTGGAAAAACGCAGCCAGGAAGACAGCGGCGTGGCCGGCGTGCGTGCGGCATTGGAAGAAATCCGCACCCGCCTGCAGGAAAAACAAAATGCCGCCGCCCAAGCGCGCGAGCAAATTGCACAGGGCGAAGCCAAACAAAAGGAACTGCAGCAAAAACGCAGTGCGCTTAACGAACAGCTTTCCGCTTTAAAATCCGAAAAAGCCGCCTTAAACGCCAAGCTGGAAATGATACGCACCCAGGGCGAAAACGACCCCTATTGGGTGGGCGTCAAACTGGCCAGCGAGGCCGGCATCAGCGGCGTAAAAGGCACCTTGCGCAAAGCGCTTAAATACCCCAAACAGCTGGCCACGGCGGTGGAAGAAGCTTTTGGCAAATATTTGGACGCCGTTTTGTGCGAAAACGAAGCCGCCGCTTTGGCCGCGGTGGAAAAGCTTAAAGCGCACGGCAAGGCCCGCTGCAAATTTATTTTGCTGGATAAAGTGCCCGCGGCGGCCGCCGCTTCCGGCACGCTGAAAGCACAGCTGAAATACAATGCCGAGCTGGAAAATTTGGTGTCTTTGTTAATCGGCCAGTATGAAGCCGGGGAAGACGGCGCCCTGCGCGGCGGATTTTTCTTAAGCGCGGGTGCGGCCGGCGTATCTGCGCCGGAAGCATACTGGGGCGAGGAAGAAAGCGTCAAACAATCCTTGGCCGAAAAGAACGAGCAGGAAGAAAACCTTTCCAAAGAAACCATTGCCAATTATGACGCTTTGCAAAAAGCGGAAGAAACCTTGCGCACCCTGCGCGTAAGCGCACAAGAAGCGGCCGTGGCCGCCGGTGCGGTGCAGGGGGAACTGGCCTCTAAAGAACGCGAACTGAAAGCCGCCGAAGAAGCCCTGGCCAAAGCCGCCGCCCAAAAGCAGGAGCTGATGTTGCGCGTGCAGCGGCGCAAAGAAAACGTGCAAAAACTGCAGGCCGATTTGCAAAACGTGCTGAAACAGCAGGAAGAAATCAAAGCCAAAACCGAAAACTGGAAAACGCAGAAGGCCGACTTGCAAAAACAGGCCGAACAAACCAAAGGCCGCTTGAACAGTTTAAACGGGGCTTTATATGAATTTAAAATCCGCAAAAACAATGTGGAAGTGGATTTGAACTCCACCGAGTTTGACTAC
>CALUQA010000120.1 GCA_944322775.1 uncultured Elusimicrobiales bacterium | reverse complement strand
CGCAAAGCCTGACGGGCTGGAACATTGTGGCCTTTGCGCTAACCCAAAATGCCGATTTTGGCGCTTTTACGGCCCAAACGGTAACCCGCAAGGACTTAATGGTTCGCCTGGCTCTGCCGCGTTTTTGGCGCGAATCAGACACCAGCACCATCGTGGCGCAAGTGACCAACCTGACGGACAAAAAACGCAGCAGCGAAGTAACGCTGGACCTTTTAATTAACGGTAAAGACGCCGCCGCGCGCTTTGGCATAGAAAAACGCACGCAAAGCGTTACGGTGCCGGCGGGCGGCACGGCCGAAGTGGCGTGGGCCATTAATGTCCCGCAGGAAATTGCCCTGGCCGATATTACCGCCACCGTGCGCTCCGGCGACGAAACCGACGCCGAAAGCTGCCAGCTGCCGCTTTTGCCCGCCAAAGAACGCTTGGCCGAAAGCGTCACCGCCGCGCTGGAAAGCGGCACCCAAACGCTTAAGCTGGAAAACTTGCTCACGCCCGACGCCACCCGCCAGGTAAGCACCGTCAACCTGCGTGTGGACCCGGGGCTTTTGCTTTCCGTGTTTGACGCCATGCCGCAGCTGTTAAAAGCCCTTCACAATGACGCCTTGAGCATTGCCGACCGCTATGTGCCGCTTTCGGTGGTGAACGGTTTTTACAAAACCTACCCCATGCTACAAGACGCCGTGGCCAGCCTGCCCAAACGCGACACGCAAAAACCGGCTTGGGACAATCAGGACCCGGCCCGGCTGATGCTGCTGGAGGAAACCCCCTGGCTGCAAGAAGCCCAAGGCGGCAAAGAGCGGGAAGCCTTCCTGACGGATTTGTTTAATCCTTCCGCCTTGGCGCAAGCCCGCGCCAAGGCCGAAAAAGAACTGGCCAAATATCAAACGGCCTCCGGCGGTTACAGCTGGATGCCCGGCGGCCAACCCAGCGAGTTTATCACCCTGCGCCTGCTGGCCGCTTACAGCGAAGCCCTGCGCTACGGCGGCGACATACCGCAAAACGCGGCCAAAAAAGCCTTGGCCTGGCTGGCCCCGCGCATTGAAAAGAACTTAAAAGAAGCCGGGGCTTCCGCCTATACGGTATCTGCCGCTTTATATGCCGCGTATGTGTTTACGGCCTATCCGCAAACCTGGGCGGAAATTAAAAACGCCCCCGTGCAAAGCTGGCTGGACTATGCCGACCAACATGCCCAATATATGACGCCGCTGGGCCAAACCTATGCGGCGGCGGCCTATTACCGCTTGGGCAAAGGCACCAAAGCGCAAAACTATATGGACGTAGTGCTTTCCCAAATGCAGACAGACCCCGTGACGGGCGCCTATTTTGCGCCGGAAGCGCAAAGCTGGCTGTGGTATAACGACACCCTGGCCACCCAAACGGCCACCTTGCGCACGCTGCTGGAAATCCGCCCCGAAGCCACCGACAAAGCCTCAGAGCTGGTTAAATGGCTGCTGTTCAACCGCCGCGCCCAAGTGTGGGACTCCACCACCGCCACGGCAGACGCCGTCTATGCGTTGCTGGACTACATGAAGCGCAACGGTCTGCTGGACGACCCGGCCGAATATACGCTTACATGGGGCAACACCAAAGAAACCTTGCACTTTGAGCCGTTTGAATGGGGCGACAACCTGACCTGGACGCAAGAAGCCGAAAATGTGCCCAGCCAGTACTACACCGCCACCGTTACCAAACGCGGCGGGCTGACCGGCTTTGTGACGCTTGACGCGGTGTACACCACGGCCAATGCGCAAAACTCCCCCAAAGGCGTGCTTAACGTAACGCGCGAGTATCTGCTGAAATATACCGAAAACGGAAAAGAAAAAGTGCGCCCTCTGCAGGCAGAGGAGGCCTTGCCCGTGGGAAGCGAAATAGAGGTGCGCCTGACGATAGACGCCTCTTCCGCTTTTGACTATGTGGTGCTGACCGACCCCAAACCGGCCGGCTTTGAAAGCACCGAACTGTTAAGCGGCTGGAGTTATGACGTGCTGAGCGTGTACCGTGAAAACCGCGACGCCAGCACCAACTTCTTCTTTGACCGCGTGCCCGCCGGCACCTATACGCTGCGCTACAGTCTGCGCCCCACGTTGGGCGGCGACTATCACGCGCTGCCGGCGCAAGTGCAGTCCATGTATGCGCCGCAGTTCTCCGCGCATACGAACAGCGCACAAATTAAAGTGCAGGCACTTGAAAAGTAGACTTACCCAAACATAAAAAACCCCGCGTTTTAAACGCGGGGTTTTTTAGCAAAAAGATATTTCTAAAATCCCATAGATTTGCAAACCCGTTTGCCTATTTGGCCCGTATAAGAGCAGCGGTGCTTGCCTTTATAAGCGGCATATTGGCTGGACGCGGGGATATTGTCCAAATATATATAATAGGCAATTTCTTGATTAACGGCACCGCGCGGGCTATTGCTGCCGATAGCAATACATGGCGTATCCAAGCCCCACTCCATCACGTCAATCCACCAACCGTCATCAAAAGTAATATATCCTGTACCTGTCATGCCAGGTACATTTATATCCAACAGCGTGGTATTGTCTGTATATGTACCGTTGGCCATAAAATATCGCTCTTCGGCTTGTTTAAAAGAGTTAGCCAGCTGAATATAGTTAGACAATTTGGATTTCATGACGGCTGTTCGATACTGCGGCACAGCCACTGCGGCCAAAATGCCAATGATTAGCACCACAACCAAAAGTTCAATTAACGTGAAGCCTTTGGAGGACTTGTTTAAAATTTTATTTTTTAAGTTATTTCTTTTTTGCGTAATCTTTTTCATATAAGGTAATTTTACTATATTAAAAAGCACCGATGGGTGCTTTGTTAAAACGCATTTTTACTGCGCCGTTACGCGGATGTGTTTCCACTTGCCAAGCAAAAAGCGCCACAGCATAAACACGGCCGTCAGTGCGGCATAAAAAGTCAGCCAGCTCCACACCGCAAACACGCTGCCGTGCAGTTTATACACAATCAGCCATGTACCCGGTATCAATATTCCCCAAGCACAAAGCAGCATGACAAACATAAAGAACTTGGTGTCACCGGCGCCGCGGATAGCCTCGCCGAAAATAAGATAAGTCGCGTCAAAAAGCACAAAGAAACTCACCAGCTTCATCAGCGGATAGGTCTTGGCGGAAATTGCCGCCGCATCGGGCGAAGAAGGCGGAATAAACAGCCCCACAAAAAGCGGCGCAAAAAAGAAAAACGCTATACTCACGGCCCCTGCATAACTGTAACCCAGCTTGCAGGCGTTTTTAATCACGCGCACGCTTAAATCGGGCCGATTTAATCCTTGGTATTTGCTGACCAAAATTTGTATGCCAATACCCAAACCCAATATAACCGTAAACACCACCGGCTGCAAAGACATCACGATATTGCTGGCTTGTAAAGAAATTACGTCAATCGTGCCCACCATAAACGTAAAGAGGGTAAAAGACATAATATCCATCAAAAAGCCAAACCCGTTGGGTAGGCCAAAACGCAGCAGACGCGAAAAGACCGGTTTATAAAACCCGGCCAATTTGGCCACCTTAAACGTTTTGCGCACGCGCCCGGCAAAAATAAGACCGCCGAAAATAAACGTCATGGACGCAGCCCCCAGCACCGTGGCCCAGGCCGCACCGATAATGCCCATTTCCGGAAAGCCCAGCTTGCCGAAAATCATAATATAGTCCAGCACGATATTTACCACGTTGCCGCACAAAGACACCCACATCGGTATTTTGGTTTTGCCGCGCCCGCTGAAAAAGCTGGCCAGGGCATTGTTAATCACGGAAAAACCACCAAATAAATTTAGGATTGTAAAATATTTAATTTCCAGCGGGGTTACGCTTGGCCCGTGTGCAAAAGACCTTATTCCCCAGTTTCCCAGTGGTGTTAATGAGGCCAACACACAAGCCGAAAGCACGGCAAGCAAAATGCCCTGCCACAATGAAACCGTGACAGATGCATATTTCTTTTGCGCATAATACTGAGAAATAAACACACTGGTGTAACTGGCAAGGCCCATAAATACGGCCGAAAACGTCATTGCCAGGGCCCCGGCGGGCACACATGCAGCCAGCGCGTCATGGCTGTACCAAGCCAAAAACATTCTGTCTACAAACTGCATCACCACTTGCGACGCCATCGTCACAATTAGCGGATAAGATAAGAGCCACAACTCGGAAAGAGAGGCTTCTTTAATATTCTTTCTTCCCGTCACAACAAACCTCCACGGCAAACAAAAAACCCGCGCCCTTGAGCGCGGGTTTTGAAAGGTCTAAAAAATAAAAATTTATTTTTTAACGACTTTCACGGCTTTCGGGCCTTTTTCGGATTCTACGATTTCAAATTCCACTTCTTGGCCTTCAGCTAAGGTCTTGAAACCATCGCCCTGGATTTCCTGATAGTGTACAAAGAGATCTTTAGAACCATCTTCGGGGGTAATGAAACCATAACCTTTTTGGTCGTTAAACCACTTCACTTTTCCGTTTGCCATTTTACTTTTTACTTCCTTATATTAATTATTTCGGATACCTAAACTTAATAGGTATCTATATGTATTATAGCATAAGTTTTAAAAAACGGCACATTTTTTTAAATATATTTTTGCTTGTTTGCCGACGGAAGCGTTTTTTGCGCTATAATCTAATTATGTCAATCATCGAAGCCGTACCCAATATTTCCGAAGGCAAAGACCCAGCCAAACTGCGTGCACTGGCCGAAGTTTTGCGCGCCGCCAAAGGCGTAAAACTCTTGGGCGTGGACGCCAACCCCTGCGCAAACCGCACCGTGTTTACGCTGGCGGGAGAGGCTGGTGCCGTCCTGCAAGCGCTTTTTGATTTCATTGCGCTGGCCGTGCGTTTGATTGACATGCGCACCCAGCACGGCACGCACCCGCGTTTGGGTGCGGTGGACGTATGCCCGCTGATTCCGCTGCAAGACATTACCCTTGCGCAAACGGCACAGTTGGCCAAAACCTTGGGCCAACGCGTGGGCGAAAGATTGCAAATCCCCGTTTATTTATACGAGGCTGCCGCAGCAAACGAACAGCGTCAAAACCTGGCTTTTATCCGCAAAGGCGAATATGAAAACTTAGCGCAAAAGCTGCACATGCTGCCGCCTGATTTCGGCCCGAAGGTGTTT
>CALUQA010000119.1 GCA_944322775.1 uncultured Elusimicrobiales bacterium | reverse complement strand
GAATGGAAGAAAGCAAGGAGTGTCCCGTCGTATCTTTCCAATAAATAATGCGGTTTTTGGTGTGAGCACCTTCCCGCGTAAAAAGCAGATTGCCTTTTTCGTCGCGGGAAAAATCGGTATGCAAATCCGTCAAGAAAATCTTTTTTACCGCCTCGCACCCAGCTTTGGAAAGCGCGCGGACGGCTTTTTCATTGCACAAGCCGGCCGTGGCCAAACGTACGTCTTTTAAAAGTCCTTCCACGTCCAAATTGGGTTCATAAACAATGCCCCCTTGGGCCAGGTCGCTGTTGGCGGTGTCCCAGCTGCCGCAGCTAAGCAGCGTTACGTGAAGGCCTTGGTGGGCGGCTTCATAGGCATAAACGGAGCCGGCAATGCGCGCTCCGACAACTAAACAATCAGTTTCTAGTGTTCTCATATACATATATTATATAAAACTGCCTTTGGCCAAAGGGCGCAAAAAAGCATTTTTTTCTTGCTTTTTATTAAAACAAAATGTTATACTAAATGTCCTTTTTTTCAAACGCATAAAAATTTTGTATAATATTTATGTCAAAAGTTTCTCCGTTTGATGTAACCGATTTTTAATTAAAGGAGAAATAAAAATGACGAAAGCAAGCAGTATACTTGAAAAAATCGCCGAAGCGTTGGCTAAAGTTGGAGACAATGTTCTCGGCGCTCATTACACAACCTACCGCAGCAAATAAGGTTGTGTCAGCCTGCCCAAGCGGACAAACACCGCCTTGGCAGACGGGAAGAATAACATTCTTTCCCGTCTGAAAAAAGGCCGCTTTTATTACTTACCCCGAAACTTCGGGGTTTTTTATTGTCTTGTTCATAAAAAACCCGGGCTATGCATGGCCCGGGTTTTATTTTAAAGATTACTGATTAACAGCTAGTAGAATAGGTTTTATAACCTGCCAGCTTACATATTTCCTGTCCTTCTTCATCAAAAGCCAGGCAGCGGTCCGCCGCGGCAGAACCGGTTACCTGCGCTTCCTGATACACGCACAAACCAAAATGTCCGTCTCTATCCAATGCTCTTACATAAGAAGGATGAGAAACATACAACACAAACGTGCCCACGTCGCAAGAAGAACCGGAGCAAAGGGCCCCCGAAGCATTTTTCACTTCAATAGGCAATACACCCAACGTCTGCGGCATACTGATAGAACCCATGCCCACACGGTCATAATAATAGGCATCTCTGGCAGCGGCCACCTGATGTGCCAACGATTGGGCTTCCGTCAGGCGCGTTCTGTCCAAAGAGCGGTTATACGAACCAATGGCAATACCCGCCAAAATGCCGATAATAATGACCACCGCCATCAATTCCGCCAGTGTAAACCCGCGGCGACTGGAAAAATGAAACATATTCTTCTCCTTACTATATATTTCTTTTAGTATATAGGTTTTTGCTGTTAATTTCAAATTTAAAAACCGCCTCTTTCCTTTCGCCCTCAATATACTATAATGAAAGTAAATCACCCCTTTAAGGAGTTTATATGTCTGATTTCCAAGTTTATTCCCCCGCCGACGGGAAACTGCTCCCCCTGGAGCAAGTGCCCGATCCGGCCTTTGCCGAACATATGCTCGGCGACGGCATTGCCGTAGAACCTTCCCAAGGGTTTACCGCCGCGCCGTTTGACGGCACGGTGACCAGTATTCACAAAGCCTTGCATGCGGTGGTTATTTCCCGCCCGGGGCTAGAAGTACTTATTCATGTGGGCGTAGAAACAGTCAATTTGCAGGGTAAAGGTTTTAAAGCATTGGTCAAAGCAGGTGACCAAGTAAAAAAGGGTCAACATTTAACGGAATTTGACCCTGTTTTTTTGGCCAAAAATACCCCGTGCAATTGGGTTATCTTAATCGTCACTTCGCCCGACGGCGCCCGCTTAAACAAAGCCCCCTTGGGCCAAGTAAGCGCCGGCGTCAGCCCCGTTTTCAGCCTGCCGGACTTGCAGGACGACACAAAAACCGACAGCGCCCCGCAAACAACGCAGTGGGTTACTTCCCGTCAAATTATTATTCCCAACGTCAACGGTCTGCATGCCCGCCCCGCCGGCAGATTGGCGCAAGCCGCGCAAAAATATCCTTTTGCCATTGAAATAGAAAACGAAGGCCGCACCGCCAATGCCAAAAGCTTGGTGGCGGTAATGGGGCTTTCTTTGGCGTGCGGCAGCAAGGTTTGCCTGCGCTCCCCGCAGGACGTCCCCCACGCTTTGGAGGCGTTGGAAGAGCTGGCCTCTTTGCTGGAAAGCGGCTTGGGCGAATCGGCCGACGAGCCGGACGCCTGCTCTGCCCAAGAGCCTTGTCTGTGCCAAGAAGAACAAGGCATTAATTTAGACGAACCTTCCGTTTTAAAAGCCTTAACGGCCTGCGCCGGCATTGCCCGCGGCAAAGCCTATTTGTTTACGGCGGCCGACGTGGAGTTTGAAGAAACCGCCTCCGACCCCGCCGCCGAGCAACAGCGCCTGCAAAAAGCGCTAAAAGAAACCGAGGCCGATTTTGCCGCCGAAATTTTGTCCGCCCCCGGCAAAGCCGCCAAAGAAATTTTGCAAGCACATACGGAGTTGCTTAAAGACCCCTTTTTAAACACCCGCGCCGAAGAGCAAATTAAACAGGGCAAAAGCGCTCCCTTTGCTTTTAACGAGGCCGTACGCGACAGCATTGACGTGCTGAAAAAAACCAAAAACCGCTTTTTGTTGGAACGCATTGCCGACTTTAAGGACCTGCGCCGCCGCGTGCTGATTAAACTGACCGGCAAAGAAGCCAAACGGCCCGACTTGCCCGAAGGCTGCATTGTGGTGGCAGACGATCTGCTCCCCTCCGATTTGGCCTTGTTTGACAGCCGCGTGCGCGGTGTGTTGTTGGCGCACGGTTCCCCCACGGCGCACGTGTCCATTTTGCTGCGCAACATGGGGCTGCCCGCTTTGGTGGGCGCCGGCGAGTGTGTTTTGTCCATAGACAACGGCACAGAGCTGGCCCTCAACGCAGCAGACGGATTAGTATATGTCCGCCCGACGGAAAAACAACAGACCGAGCTGGACGAACTGATGACCAAAGAAAAAGCCGCCCGCGAGCAAAACCAAAAGGCCGCCCAAGAACCGGCCCTCACGCAAGACGGCGTGCGTATACACGTATGCGGCAATGCCTCTAACGAACGCGAAGCCCTGGCCGCCGCCCAAAACGGCGCCGACGGGTTGGGGCTGGTACGCACCGAATTTTTGTTCTTCCAGGGCAATGAACCGCCCACGGAAGAGCGGCAATTTATGCTCTATCAAAACATAGCCGCAGCCCTGCACGGCAAGCCCGTCACCCTGCGTACTTTGGACGTCGGAGGCGACAAGCCCGTGCCCTATATGCCGCTGCCCGCCGAAGAAAACCCCATCGTGGGCCTGCGCGGCGTGAGAAACTATAAAGCCTACCGCGATATTTTCCTTTCCCAAATACGCGCCATGCTGCGCGTGCACCCCGCCGGCACGGTGCGCATTATGCTGCCGATGGTGGCCTTTATAGACGAGCTGAAAGAATATAAAGAAATTATCCGCCAGGAAAAAGAAAAGCTGGGCATTTCCGCCCCGGTGGAACTGGGCATTATGATTGAAGTGCCCTCCGCCGCGCTGATGGCCGAACAGTTTGCCAAAGAGGCGGACTTCTTTTCTTTGGGCACCAACGATTTAACCCAATATACCCTGGCCATAGACCGCGGCCACAAAACCTTGTGCTCGCGTGCGGACCATTTAAACCCTGCCGTGCTGAGCTTAATTGCCAGCACCTGCCGCGGGGCGCAGGCGCATCAGCGCCCGGTAGCCGTTTGCGGCGCCATGGCGGGCGATTTGCAGGCCGTGCCGCTGCTTATCGGCCTGGGCGTAACGGAACTGGCCGTCGGGGCCGCGTCTATCGCGCAAATAAAAGCCCTGGTGCGCACGCTTAACAAAGCGCACTGCGCAGAAGTAGCGCAAAAAGCCTGCACGCTGGCCGACGCACAACAAGTGCGTGAACTGGTCAAAAAAGAATTTGGCGTATAAATTGTACGGAGAAAAACATGCAAAACCTTAAAAAACTGTTAGCTCCCGTCGGACGGGGCCTTGTAAAATTGGGCAAAGCCCTCATGTTGCCCATTGCCGTATTGCCTATCGCTGGTCTGTTGCTTCGCTTGGGCCAGCCGGACTTGCTAAACATTGCCTTTATGGCCGCTGCGGGCCAGGCCGTGTTTACCAACCTGCCCATCATTTTTGCCTTGGGCGTTGCCATCGGCTTTGCCGAAGAAAACCACGGCGCCGCCGCCTTGGCCGCGTATGTGGGCTACGTCATTTTGACGGCTTCTTTAAACGTGCTCGACAACACCATCGACATGGGCGTGTTGGGCGGCATTATCGTGGGCGTAACGGCGGGGCTGCTGTACAATAAATACAAAAGCATTAAACTCCCCTCTTATTTGGCCTTCTTTGGCGGGCGGCGCTTTGTGCCCATTGTAACGGGTGCGGCCTGTTTGGTGATTGCCGGCGCGGCCTATTTTGTCTGGCCGCCGATTGCCCGCGTCATTGGCGCCTTTGGCGACTGGACGATTACTTCCGGCAACATTGGTCTGTTCTTTTACGGCGTGGCCAACCGCCTGCTCATTCCGCTGGGGCTGCACCACATTTTAAACAATTTGGTTTGGTTCCAATTTGGCGATTTTGAAGTAATTAAAGAAGGTGTTGCCACCGTGGTGCACGGCGATTTGACCCGCTTTTTTGCCGGCGACCCCATGGCCGGCCCGTTTATGGCGGGCTTCTTCCCGGTGATGATGTTTGGCTTGCCGGCCGCCTGTTTAGCCATGATTGCCACGGCCAAAACCTCCCGCAAAAAAGACATTGGCGGTTTGCTGCTGTCCATGGCGCTGACGTCCTTTTTGACGGGTATTACCGAACCGATTGAATTTTCGTTTATGTTCTTGGCTTTCCCGTTGTACGTGCTGCATTCTTTGCTTACGGGTTTGTCTTTGGTCATCATGAACACCTTGGACGTAAAACTGGGCTTTACGTTTTCGGCCGGGTTGTTTGACTATCTGCTCAGCTACGGCCTGGGCAAAAAC
>CALUQA010000118.1 GCA_944322775.1 uncultured Elusimicrobiales bacterium | reverse complement strand
GGACGAAATTATCCGGATTGCTCTATACAAACCAGTATGGCGAAAGTTGCCGACCGCGCGGACGTATTGAAAGGCCGGTATTGCCGGCAACAGATAGCCCGCCCCGAATTGAAACACAAACGGGGCTGAAAGAAATGTGGTATCCGCGGGTGTCAAAACCCAAAACGAAATGATAGGGGCGGCCTGACAACCGCCCCATAAAGAGAGGTAAAAATGACAAACAAAGAATTAGCCGCCGTGCAAAATAATGCACCGGCTTTAACAGAGCAAAAACTTAATGAATTTTTGGACATATCCGGCGTGGGCCGCGGGTTAGCCGCGGATAAGCGCCGCCAGTTTGTGGAAATTGCCCAAGCGTACGGCTTAAACCCGTTTAAACGGGAAATCTATTGTGTTGGCTATGGCGGTCAGACGTCTATTATTACCGGTTATGAGGTGTATATCAAACGTGCCGAACGCACCGGCAAACTGGACGGCTGGAACGTGGAAGTGAAAGGAAGCGGCAATGAAATGACGGCCACCATTACCATTTACCGCAACGACTGGAAGCAGCCCTTTAAGCATGAAGTGTATTTTGAAGAAGCGGCCAACCGCACCAAAGACGGCGAACTCAATGCCGTTTGGAAAAAAATGCCCCGCTTTATGCTTAAAAAGGTGGCCATTGCGCAGGGGTTTAGGTTGTGCTTTTCCGACGAACTGGGCGGCATGCCCTATACCAATGACGAACTGGGAATTGAAGAAAAAAAGCAGGCCGAAGCCAAACCCGCCGCAGATAATCACGCCGGGGCTCTGGAAGCCGAAGCGGTGGAAATACTGGAACTGCCGAACGATGTGCTGGGGGCCTTGGCCCAGGCGCAAACCAAAGCCCAGTTAAAGCAAATTTGCCTGGACGTGGCCAAGAGTATGGGCGACGTATATAAAGACGCTTTAAGAGAGTATTACCGCAAGCACGCGGCGGCCTTGGGGGCATAGCATGGAACTGCAAATCACACATCAGCCACTGGCCCCCATACAGGCCAATTTGGACCAAATAAAAGAATATGTGCAGGGCGTGGTGAACAAATACCAAAACATCACCTACACAGATGAGCAAATGAAAATGGCCAAGGCAGACCGGGCCGACCTGAAGCACTTAAAAGAAGACATAGACAACAAACGCAAACAGGTGAAAGCCGCCTGGAACGCGCCTTATTTGGAGTTTGAAAGCAAAATAAAAGCCATTACCGCACTTATTGACCAGCCCGTAGCGCTTATTGACGGGCAAATAAAAGACTGGGAAGAGCGCAGACGCGCAGAGCGCCGCGCCATGCTGGAAGCGCTGTTTAACGGCTGGAATAGTTTGGGGCCACTTCTTGCGTTTGATCGGGTGCTGGAAAGCGACATGCTTAAATTATCCATTACCGACAATAAGGCAAAAACGCTTTTGACCAGCAAAATGGAACAGGTGCAAAAAGATATATCCGCCCTTGAAAGCACCCTTGAGGATAAATACAGAACCCCTGTTTTGGCTGTATTTTGCCGCACCTTAAGCCTTACAGAGGCCTTGGCAGAACAAGCCAAATTAAAAAGCGAAGAAGAAAAACAAAACGCCATTTTGGGGGAAGTGGTGCCCCAACCGGTGCAGGCGCCTATCCCGCCACACGTGCAAGAGCCTATAGAAGAAGATATTTTTGCCACGCCAAACGACTTTGTGGAAACCCGCCGCTTTGCCATAACCGGCAAAGCCAGCCAAATAAACCGCTTGTTTGAAGCGGCCCGAGAGATAGGCATAAAAATGAGAGAGGTGTTTTAAGCCTGCCGCGCCCAGCAGGCCGACCCGGGGGCGGCATACCTCCCCGCCCCCACAGAGAGGTAAAAATGAAATACAAGCATTGTGCCAAATGCGGGCAGACCAAGCCCGTGCAGGATTTTAACCGCCGTTATGACGGCTTCCAGCCCTATTGCCGCGAGTGCAACCGCAAATACCCCAAAGAACGCTTGGAAACGGCCGACAGCCATTTTGATTTGGTGGTGCTGCCCAACGGGGTGCGGGCGTTTACGTTAAAAAAGGAGTACCGAAATGCGACACGGTGAGAGCCGCTTTCAAACCTGCGTGGTGCGCTTTTTGCGCTCTTTGGGCTATCAGGTATTCAGCGTGCCCAACGGAACGCGCCTAAAGCCCACGCAGGCGCGCATAGCCAAGGCGGAAGGGCTCATGGCCGGGGTGGCCGATTTGGTCATTATGCTGCCAAAGGGGCAAATTGTGTTTGCCGAACTTAAAAACCCAAACGGCAAAGGCCGCCAAAGCGCTGAGCAAAAAGCATTTGAGCGCTGCGCCCGTGCGCTGGGGTTTGTCTATAAAATTTGGCAAGACTGGGCCGATGTGCAAAGTTTTGTAAACCGCACGCAGGCCCTGATACGGGAATGGAACGCAGACCATGAAAATACCTTACATTAAAATCTACACCGCCGACCTGCTGGCCAAAGCCCGCAAATTAAGTGCCGAGCAAATAGGCCGCGCGCTGGTGGGCGTGTGCGAACAAGCCTTTGAAAATGAAACCGCGTACAAACCAATAAACGCAGAAGAACGCTCTTTCTACGAAATGCTTTTAAATTGGAAAAACGCAAGTGTTTCTATCATTAAGTCACGTAAGAAAGCAGGCAGAAAAGGCGGATTAGCAACGCAAAGCAAAAGCAAACTTTCAGACGGAAGCAACGCTTCCCCGCTTGCTTCAAGCAAAAATTTTTCTTTGCTTCAAGCAGACAAACAAGCGTTGCTTGAAAAAAGGCAGTTTTCAGACGGTAGCACCGCCATTTTGCCTGCCGAGGCGCAAAAAAGAGAGAACGAAGAAAAAGAAAAAGTGACACAAAAAGAAAAAGAAGCAAGAGAGAAAAAAATACTTACCGCGGACTACGCCGCGGGGTTGGCACACCTGACCGCCGAACTGACATCGATACCGAACCTGAAACCGAAACTGAATAAACTTCAAGAATTTTCAAACGCCATACTGGCCGAGTTTGAAGACCCCATGAACGACACGCAAAAGGGCATTTGGTTTAAACGCAACTGCCGCTGCTTGGCAGACATTTTGAACTTTTGCGGCAAAGACATACCGCTGGCTTTACAGACGATACGCGTATGCGTTGACAGGCTGGACAAAGCCGGCCTTAAAGGCGGCTATGAGGCCGTTTGCCGCAACCTGCCCGAATACTACCAGCAGGCCAAGAAACGCTTGCAAGGAGCCCAGATATGAGGAAAAAACAGGAAGTCCAACCGGCCCTGCTGCCACCCAAAGAGGCTTGCCCCTTTTGCTGGCAAGACAAACAGGCCATTTATACTTCCCTTCCGGTGCACATCACCAACAGGGACAAAATCGTTTTTACCGTCTTTCGGGCACAATGCCCTTTCTGCCGCCACATAAAGGTTTATGAAGACAGATCTGGTACGGTGCGCCCTATGATTTACAAATTAAACGGCAAAATTGGCGATTTTGCCTACGAACACTGGCCTGAGCTGAAAAAGTACAACATAGATCCGCAGGGGTTTATTAACGTGCTTTATAACCAACCCAAAGAACGCTACTTTGACGTAGCCCAATTGCCCAAAGTGCAAAGCCGGCACGACAATGACCTCTACGAGCCCAAGGGCAACTATGGGGCAACTTTGGGGGTGTTATGAAAGGCTATTGCTGTGCCTGCGGGCAAGTGACGGACGTTTTCCCCTCGTTGGAGCACGAGGGGCGCAACAAGTGCATTAAATGCCTTGAAAAGGAAATTTTGGGGGAGTAATGAACGACAGATTTAGATTTAGGGTATGGAACGAAACAGAAAAAAAATACTTAAAAATGGCAGAAAGTCATTGTGATAATGTAGGTTTTTTCTTGTCTTGTATGGAAGATGAAGTATTAGAACAATGCACGGGTCTAAAAGACAAAAACGGGCGGCTGATTTATGAGGGTGATATTCTAAGACTTTCAGCAAAGTATAGTCAGTTATATTTAAATGGCGACCAAGAGGTTGAGGACTGCGTTTATGATGAACTGTATGCTGGCTTTACTCCTTTTTGTCTTTATGATAGCGATTGTGGAATTTATGAATACCCAGAAGATATAGAAGTCATCGGCAACATACACGAGAACCCTGAATTGCTGGAGCATAGCAAATGTGAAGGCGGTTTTATACTTAAATGAAGTTTATTCCAGCGAGCCGGATATGTTATCTTTGTCCGATCAGCTTTGGACGAGTTTGAGATTAAAGCCCCTTGAAAAAAACTAAATAATTGTTTATACTAAGTTATCTGCGAAGACTTGTTTCTTGGCACCAGTGTGCCGTGGGACAAGTCTTTTTTTGTCCTTCTTACGCCCCGCATGTGCGGGGTTTTTTATTCCCCCGCCGCGACAGAACAATGTGGCAAGCACTCTTAAAAAACAAAGCGAAGATTTTGCAAAAGCCGTCTTGACGGAAAAGACGGCCGTTGACGCTTGGTTTCAAAGCCACCCCGGCAGCAAAGCAAGCCGCAAAACGGCCAAAGAAAAGGCAAGCCGCCTTTTAAAAAGCCCGGCTGTGGCAAAGCGAATAGCAGAACTTAGGCAGCAGGCTGCCGGCCCGGCCATAATGTCGCTTAAAGAGATTTTGAACTTTTGGTCTTTGACAACGCAGAACGGCAAGGAAGACATATTTGCCCGTATTGCCGCCAGTAAGGCGCTGGCCCAGCATTACTACAAGCTGCAAGCGGCCCAGCAAAACGCGGCCCAGCCGGTGCGTGAGCCCTCGCAAAACGCGGAAGATTTTGCCCAATTTTGCGAGCGGCACGCTTACCCCCGGCCCTACCCAAAACAGGTGGAAATGGCCGAATTTGTGCAAGGAAGCGGCCCGCGGCTGGTCTTGGGCTCGCGCGGCTACGGCAAGACGGACTATGGGGTCATATGCGCCCCAGCCTGGAAAATACGGCACGACCCGCAGGACACGTACCTTATCCTGACCAAGGAAAAGGAACGCGGCACGGAAATTATAAGCGAAATTGCCCGCATTTTGACCGAGGAAGGCGTGGTGCTGGAAAAAAGCAGCAGTAAGCGCCTGGTGCTGGCGGGGCACACCGGCAAAGACCCCAACGTGGCGGTGCTGCCGCTACGCAGTAAATCTTTCCGCGGGCGCCACCCCAAGCATATTATTTGCGACGACCTTATCACGCCCGACGACGTGAGCAAGGCCGAGCGCGACAAGGTGGAAGCCGTGCGGGCCGAGCTTATGAAGCTGACCGAAAACGTTTGCTTTATCGGCCAGCCGGCCCACGCCAAAGACGTGTACGCCAAACTGCGCCGCCTGCCCGGCGTTAAAAAAATGGAAGTGCCTTACGGCTCCATTCCGCAGTTGGACGTAGATTTGCAAGCACAACGCGCCGCCGGCATTAGCGAGGAAAGCATACAGGCAAGCTACTACCTGCAAATAAGCGAGGCAGAGCGCATACCGTTTGCGGGTGTGGAAATCGTCAATTTCTTTCCGGCGGGCAGTTGCGTGGGGTTTGTGGATCCCAGCCACGAGGGAGCCGACTATACGGCTATGGCCATAGGGGCCATGAACTTTGACAACTTTGTGGTGGCCGGGTTTGCCTGGCCCAAAGCGTGGGACGACTGCGCCGAAGACATAGGCCGCGTATGCCTGGCCTATAACGTAGCCAAATTTGCCTTTGAAACCAACGGCGTGGGCAAGCACCCCGTGGTGATGTTTCGCAAGAACGGGGCCAACGTGGCCGAATGGCGAAGCGACACCAACAAACACGGGCGCATATTAAACGCCGCCAGTTTTAAGGGGCATTTAAAATTAGCCTCTTATTTGCCGCCTGCGCTTTCAACCCCTGCTTTCAGGCAGGCGCAGCAGACGTTTAACAATATGGTGTTGGAATATGAATACAAGGCCGAGCACGACGACGCACCCGACGCGCTGGCCAACTTAATGATGTATTTGGGACTGGTGAAAAAATGAGTTTAAAAAACTTTTTCAATTTTAACCAAGGCGGCAAGACGGACTATTCCGTAGCCCTGGGTTTTGATTTTGCCTACGGCGGCAAAGATTTTAAATTTGCCGAAGTGTTCACGTTTGAAATCTTCCGCAAGATTTTAACCGACTGCTACGAACACGCGGCGGACTTCCCCAAAGACAAAGAAAGCGCCTTGTGGGACAGCGTGGTATTTACGCAGGCGCGTCGCGGGCTTATCAGCATTTTGGCCCATGCCATGACGCACAAAGAAAAACTGTACCTTAAGCTGGACGAAGGCTGCGTGCGCAAGGCAACCGAAGAAGAAAAGAAAGAAATAGACGCCGACCCGTCGGGCAAAAAAGGCCTGTGTGTGGACTTTACAGACTTTCACCGCGCCACCATTGTGCTTATTCTGGCCTCTTTGGTGGAACTTTTGCTAAGTAACGCCAACACGTCTTTAAACGTGTCTAAATCTATCCTTTTAAAAATTAACGCCTTGCGCGAAAACGTGGCCAACGCCAACGCGCAGGACGTGCTGGACCAGGCCAAGGACATAGCCCAAGGGCTTACTTCCGGCCAAGGCGCCCTGCTGGACGCGGGCGACGCGGTGGAACTGCCCACCTTTGACACCAACCCCATGGAGCAGGCGCTGGACGTGCTGTATGGGCTTATGAGTTTTATTACCGGCCTGCCGCGCGCCTATATCAGCGGGGAACTGACCACCGGCCTTTCCACCACCGGGGAAGCCGACGAAAAAGGCATTGAGCGCGGGCTGACTTTTTATTTTAACAGCATTTTTAAACCCGTGTGCGACAAACTGCTTGGCGGGCATTTGGTTTTTAAAACGTCCAACTGGCGCAAATTTGCCGAAATTGCAAACCTGCTCCCGACGCTGG
>CALUQA010000117.1 GCA_944322775.1 uncultured Elusimicrobiales bacterium | reverse complement strand
AGATGAAAGTATTGCCGGACGTAGTGGTTGTGATTGTCCCGGTGGACACCGCCGGTGCCGTGCGCGAATCCCACGTGTTGCGCATTCCCGTGGTAGCCGGCTGCGACACCAACTGCGACCCCGACTTGATTGACGTGCCCGTGCCGGGCAACGACGACGCGGCCCGCTCCATTAAGCTTTTCTGCGCCGCTATTGCCGACGCTGTGTTGGAAGGCCGCGCCGAAGCCGAAGCTGCCAAACAGCCGGCTGAAGCTGCCGCCAACGCCGAAGAAGGCGAAAAAGCCCCGGCCAACCCGGTGATGGCCAAAGCCTTTGAAAGCGCCATGCTGGCCGGCGAAAAAGAAGCAAAAGCCGAAGAAGCCAAAGCCCAGGAAGTCAAAGCCGAAGCTGAAGTGAAAGCCGAAGCCAAGGCCGAAGAACCCAAAGCCGAAGCCGAAGTGAAAGCCGAAGAAGCCCCGGCCGAAGAAAAAAAGGCCAAAACCGTCAAGAAAGCCACGGCTAAAAAACCGGCCGCCAAAAAAACCGCGACCGCCAAAAAAACCACGACTAAAAAAGCCGTGAAAGCCGAAGAAAAAACGGAAGCCAAAGCCGAAGAAGCCGCTTCCGAAGCGAAATAAACTTTCCGCATTCCAAGCCGGCCCCGCGCCGGCTTGGAAAACCGATTTGACTGTTTAGGAGAAAACAATGTCTTTATCAGAAAACATTAAGATTTTGAGAGAAAAAACGGGCGCCGGTCTAATGGCCTGCAAAAAAGCCCTGGAAGAAAACAATAATGACATGGAACAGGCTATCGTCGCCCTGCGCAAAAAAGGCTTGGCCGACATGGCCAAACGCGCCGACAGAGCCACCAAAGAAGGCCGCGTGTCCGTAAAGACCGACGGCAAACACTTTGCCATGGCCTACTTGGGCTGCGAAACCGACTTTGTGGCCAAAACGCCGGACTTTATCGCCTTGACTGACGCCATTGCCGAATATGTTTTGCAACACCCGGAAATTGCCGACTATACCGCTGATGAACACATCAAAAACATGATTGTGGAAAAAGCCCCCAAATTCGGCGAAAACACCACCTTCAAAGGCGCCTATAACTGGGTGGCCGCCGACGGCGACGTGATTGCTTCTTACGTGCACTCCGACAACAAGAAAGCTTCTTTGTTGGAACTTTCTGCCCAAGGCTGCACCAACCTGGAAAAAGCCGCCGAAATTGCCCGCGGCTTGGCCATGCATACCGTAGGCATGCAGAGCATGTGGGTGGACGCTAAAGACATTCCGCAGGCCGATATCGACAGAGAGCTTGACATCTATCGCACCCAGGCCAAGAATGACGGCAAATCCGACGAAATGATTGCCAAAATGCTGCCCGGCAAAATCAAAAAATTTGCCAAAGAAACCTGCCTTTTGGAACAGCCGACCATTAAAGACAACAAGAAAACCGTTGCCGACTATTTGGCCGAAGAATCCAAAGCGCTTGGCTGCGAACTGAAAGTTGTACGCTTCGTTCGCTTCTAGTTTTAAAGCCCCTCGCAAGAGGGGCTTTTTTCTGTCCTGATTTTGTCGGGGCGGAAAAGAGCCTCCGCGTTGGAGCCGTATTTTTGCCGCTTGGCGCACACGCATTGCGTATGCGCTTTGTCATATGCGGCCCAGGCCTGCGCGGAAGGCACTGGCAAAACGACGGAAGAACAATGTTTTCCCCCTTGTTTTTTGCTAGAATAAAAAAAACGCGAGAGGATTTTATGGTTACCAAAAAGCCCTGCAAAAGAAGAATTTTACTTAAACTTTCCGGCGAAGCCCTCAGCCAAGACGGCTGCCGCGGCGTAGACCCCAAACCCCTTAAAGACATTTCCTTAGAAATTGCCCAAGTGCACAAAACGGGCTGCCAGCTGGCCATTGTTATTGGCGGCGGCAATATTTGGCGCGGCTTGCGCGACGGCGGCGGTGTGATTGACCGCGTCAATTCCGACAGCATGGGCATGCTGGCCACCGTCATCAATGCCATTGCCCTGCAGTCTGCGCTGGAAGAAATCGGCGTTCCGACCCGCGTGCAAACCTCTATCAACATTTATCAAATGGCCGAACCTTTTGTTCGCCGCCGTGCCCTGCGCCATTTGGAAAAGGGCCGCATTGTTATCTTTGCAGGCGGCACCGGCAACCCCTATTTTACCACCGACAGCGCCGCAGCTTTGCGCGCCTCGGAAATTAATGCAGACGTCCTGTTAAAAGCCACCCAAGTGGACGGCGTGTACGACAGCGACCCCAAGAAAAACCCCAAAGCCAAACGCATTAAAAAGATTTCCTTTAAAGATGCCATTGCCAAACATTTGCAATTTATGGACACGGCCGCCCTGGCCATTTGCATGGAAAATAAAGTTCCCGTGCAAGTGTTCAACCTGCATAAAAAAGGCAATATCAAACGCGCCGTCTGCGGCGAAGATATCGGCACGGTTATTTATTAATGAAAAATACCACCTGGGGTTTAGCCGCACTGGGCGCCATTGTGTTGGCGGCAGGCTGTTCTGTAGGCCACCCGCAAACGGACGTTTCCCCCGCACCGGCCACTCCCTCCGCACAAAACACGGTTTTGCCTCCCGCACCGCAAACGGCGCAGGAGGCTTCTTTTGTGGCGTCTGAGGCGCAGCCTCCGCTTGCCTGGCACGCCGTCGATTGTGCCGCCTTGCCTATTCCGGCGCAAACGCAAGGCACGCTTACCTGCCGCAAAACGGACCAAGCCTTTTGCGCTTTATTTGAAAAAAACGGTTCCGTATTTTATTGCCAAACGCTGGACGGCACACTTTCGCACCAAAGCAATATTTGGGGCTCTTCGCTCACCGTCAAGAAGTATGACCAAACGGGCCGCCTGCTGCAAGAACGTTATTATGCCTACGGCCGGCTTGCCCGCGCGGCAAATTTTGACTATGCAAACAACATCGTTTCGCGCTTTTGGTGGGAAGAAGACCAAATCCGCCTTGACCAGCAAGACACGCACGGCAAGACGCTCAATAAATTTTATTTCCGCACCGGCAAGCCCTATGTGCAATACCCCGACGGAAACGACATGGGCGAGCGCAACGGCACCTGGCAAGAAAAGAACGGACAAATTTTTATTGACGGCGCCTTTTTGTGCACCCTGCCGCAACGCACCCCCGCGCCAGACAGTTGCGCCGTTTTTGCAGGCGCCTGCACCGCAGCGCAAACAGAATTGCTATAATAATAAAAACTTAAACTAAGAGGACCTTATGGAAGCTATTAACGAATTTATTGCCAAAGGCAAAAACGAAATGGCCACCCACGTGGAAAAACTCCGCCAGGACTTGGCCACCATCCGCACCGGCCGCGCCAGCGCGCAACTGCTGGAAAATATCCGCGTGGATTATTACGGCACGCCCACGCCGCTTAAACAAATGGCCATGATTAATATTTTGGACGCCAGAACCTTGGAAATCCAGCCGTGGGATATGTCCTCTTTAAACGATATTGACAAGGCCCTGCAAAAAGCCGATTTGGGCGCCAGCCCGGTTAACGACGGCAAAGTGGTGCGCATCACCCTGCCTACCATGACCGAAGACCGCCGCAAAACCTTGGCCAAAAACATTGCCAAGATGAGCGAAGATTTTAAAGTGGCCGTGCGCAACACTCGCCGCGACATTTTGGAAAAAGTCAAAAAAGCCCAAAAAGCCGGCGAAGTGACCGAAGACGACCTCAAACGCTATGAAACCGACGTGCAAAAAGCCACCGACGCCAACATCGCCAACATTGATAAACTGGTGGCCGAAAAAGAAGCCGAAATCATGAAGGTCTGATTTTTACGCAAACCAAAACCCGTGTTCTGCTAAAGAGCACGGGTTTTTTTATGTCTTTTAAATGCTTTTGGCAGGCGCACGGCTTTCCTTAAATTCTAACAGGTGTTTGGCGGCAAGAGGCATGCGTCGGCTTCAGCAAAAACGCAAGAGAAAAAGCCTGCGCAGGTATTTTTCCGTTGAAAAGTCTTGCCTGTTTTCCTTGTCCGAAGCGCCCATTTGCCGCCCCGAAAGACCGTATGTGGCCGGGGCATAAAAAAACCGACCCCTAAGGGTCGGTTTTGGCTTACAAACAGAATTATTTGGCCTCGCCTTCCAACATTTTTTCTTCGGCGATAGCCGCACGCTTGCGCAGGTGGTGCACCAAAATTTTCTTGCGCAGACGCAAGGATTTGGGCGTAATTTCCACCAGTTCGTCCGGGGCGATATATTCCACCGCCTGTTCCAAACTCATGCGGCGCGGCGGCGTGAGCGTGTAGGACTCGTCGCTGGAAGAGCTGCGCATATTGCTTAAATGTTTGGCTTTGCAGGGGTTGACCAACAAGTCGTTATCGCGGGAGTTTTCTCCCACGATTTCCCCCCCGTACACTTTTTCGCCGGGGCCCAGGAAAAGTTCCCCGCCGTTTTCCAGTGCAAACAAGGCATAGGCCGTGGTGACGCCGTCTTCTTTGGCCACCAGCACGCCGTTGTGGCGCAGGGGCGGCAAGTTCACCTTGGGGTAAAAGCCGTTAAAGCTGTGGTGCATAATGCCCGTGCCGCGGGTTCCGGTCAAAAAGTCGTTCTTAAAACCAATCAGCGCGCGGGACGGAATTAAATATTCCAAACGCAGGCGGTCCTGCCCTTCGGCCACCATGTTTTCCAAGCGGGCGGCGCGCTGGCCCACCAGCGTAAACACCGCACCCTGGTATTCGGACTTGATATCCAACACCAAGTCTTCCATCGGTTCCAAAATCTGCCCGTTTTCTTCTTTATAAATTACTTCCGGGGAAGATACGGCCAACTCAAACCCTTCGCGGCGCATATTTTCAATCAGCACCGTCAAATGCAGTTCCCCGCGGCCATACACTTTAAATTTACCTTCGCCTTCCAGTGGCACCACTTTTAAGCCCACGTTGGTCTGGGCTTCTTTTTCCAAGCGGTTTTTAAGGTGGCGGCTGGTGACAAATTTG
>CALUQA010000116.1 GCA_944322775.1 uncultured Elusimicrobiales bacterium | reverse complement strand
CACGATATTAAAGACGTATCTTTCGGGCGTTTTTTACAAAAGAAACAAGGCGCCGCCTTATGCATGGCCTGCCTGTATGCCGCCATCGGCAGCCGCTTTGGTTTGGACGCCGGCGTGGTGGACATGGCCGGCCGCGTGCTGGCGTGCTTCCGCCCTGACAACGAAGACCCCCTCTTTGCAGACCCGGCCGACTATGGCAAACTGCTTACCTTAAACGAATGCAAAGATTACATTTTTTCGCGCAATTTGGAATGGAGCGAGGCTTTTGCCGCGCCGCTTTCTTCCCGCGCACTGTTGCGGCGGTGCTTGGGCAACATGATTTTTATTCTTAATAAACTGCGCGACGAACGGCGCCTGGCTTATCTGCGCCGGTACATGGATATTCTTAAAAATTAGTTTCCGCTTTTAGGGAGGAAAAATGGCTTATTACGTCTATCTTATTTTGGGCGTGATGTTTTTTATTGGGGAAGTGTTTACGATGGACTTTTCCCTCATGTGCATTGGCCTGGGTTTTTTGGGCGCCGGTGCAGGGGCCTGGCTGGGGCTGGGCTTTGGCTGGCAGGTGGTGATTTTTATTCTGCTTTCGCTGGCGCTGTTTGTGGGCATACGCCCGCTGGCCTTAAAACACCTCTACCACAAAAGCAAAAACATTAAGATGAATGTGGACGCCCTTATCGGCCGCACGGTGGTGGTGCTCACGCCGCCCAACCCGCAGGACAACATCGGCCGCGTAAAAACCGACGGCGACAACTGGCGCGCCCACTTTGCCGCCCCCGCCCAAGCCGGTCAGGACGTGAAGGTGGAAAAAATAGACGGCAACACCCTTTTTGTAACACCCATACAAAAAACGGAGGAAAGTAAATAATGGACTTATACGCATCTTTTCTTGTCATCGTCGCTTTTTTTGCGGTGGTGCTGATTGCCAAGGGTATCATTATGGTGCGTCAGGCGCAGGTGATCATCATTGAACGCTTCGGCAAATTTCACGGGGTGCTTTATCCGGGCATTAACTGGATTATCCCCGTCATGGACAAGCCGCACCTGATGCAGTGGCGCTCTTATAAGGAATATCTGGACCGCAGCGGACGGCCCACTTCCATGCCGTATATGGAAATGCGCAGCGTCATTGACATGCGCGAAACCGTGTACGACTTTCCGCGCCAGAGCGTTATTACCAAAGATAACGCCACCATTGAAATCAGCACGGTGCTGTTCTTTCAAATCACGGACCCGATTAAAGCGGCCTATGAGGTGGAATCCTTGCCCGACGCCATTGAAAAACTGACGCAGACCACCCTGCGCAACATCTTTGGCGAATTGGAACTGGACCAAACCTATACCGCGCGCGAAAACATCAACAGCAAGCTGTTGGTCACGCTGGATAATGCCGCCAACAAATGGGGCGTAAAAGTAAACCGCGTGGAATTGCAGGACATTATTCCCCCCGCCGCCATTCGCGAAGCCATGGAAAAACAAATGAAGGCCGAACGCGACCGCCGCGCCACGGTGACGGAAGCGGAAGGGTTAAAAACGTCGCAGATTTTAAAAGCGGAAGCCGTACGCGA
Source organism: uncultured Elusimicrobiales bacterium (assembly GCA_944322775.1). GTDB lineage: Bacteria > Elusimicrobiota > Elusimicrobia > Elusimicrobiales > Elusimicrobiaceae > Avelusimicrobium. The sequence goes on along the minus strand of CALUQA010000116.1, from coordinate 2,400 downwards.
AGCCGAAATTAAAAAGGCTGAAGGTATGAAGCAGGCCGCCATTTTGCAGGCGGAAGGTATTGCCGAGGCCAAAATTAAGGTAGGCAGTGCTGAAGCGGAAGCCGTCAAAATTATTGCTTGCGGCATTGGGCATGTTGCCAATCCGGTCAGCTATCAGGTGTCTTTAAAATACATTGACGCCCTGACCAAAATGACCGAAGGCAAAGATAACAAAATTATCTACATGCCTTACGAAGCCAGCAATGTGCTGGGCGCTGTGGCCGCCATTAAAGATTTAACAGGCGGTGCACCGCAAACCAATAAATAAAAAAGGCTGTTTTAAAACCCCGCTTCGGCGGGGTTTTTTATGTCTAAAAAAGGAAAAACCCCGTTGTTTTAGCGCTTGCGCGCGGTGACTTTTTGCGGGGTATAAAATGGCCGCTCACAGCGTGCTGTAAACTAAGCCAAGACGGGACCTCGCCTTCCGGTCCTTTGCCTGACGGCAAAGGCCTGCAGGCCGGGCTCGCGGTTTTTGCCTTTCGCTTTGCTCAAACAAAAACATCGCTCCGCCTTTCGATCCCCCACGCACGCCAAGCAGTTGGCGTGCTGTCTTGCCATAAAAAAAGCCCGCTTTTGGCGGGCTATAAAGTAAGCCAAGACGGGGGATCGAACCCCGGACCTGCCGCTTACGAAGCGGCTGCTCTACCAGCTGAGCTATCTTGGCGAAAATCGGTTTTTCTTACTACTCATATATTTTACAAAAAACAAACTTTTTTTGCACTGCTTTCCTTATTTTTTTAAAATTTCACACGCAAAAAATTTGTCGGCCGTTGTGCATGCGCCAAACTTTCTGCGCTTATTTATCGTCGGAAGATTTCTCTTTTCTGTCCGGAAAATAATTAAACGGCGGCTGGCGCAAGCGCTGCTCCAGCTGGTCCATGCGCGCATTATGCTTATGCGTTTGCAAGAACGCTTCTTCCGTTACGTCTTCCGGCCCGCGGCGGTAAGCATCTATCCAGTTTTGGGCGGCGGCCGGGTCGCGCTCCATCATGCTGATGCTGGCCAGATAAGCATAGGTAGCCTCGTTGACCGGGTCCAACAACAGGGAACGTTTAAAACTTTTCTTGGCCAGTTCCATGTTTTCCACGGCCTTTTTTTCATAATCCTGCCGCTGGTAGGCCACGGGGGCGGTCATGGAAAGTTTGGTAAAGTACACGGCATAGGAATAATAAAACTCTCCATACGCCTGATATAAAAGCGCATGATTGGGCGAACGGCGCTGCACGGTATTTAAATCACGCAAGGCGCGGTCATAATCGTTTAAAAGTTCTTCTCCGGCGGCCGGTTTTTTGTCGCCTTTCACCGGCGCATAGGAACGCTGCATATCCATCGTTTGGCGCAAAATATACGCACGGTATTGATAGTAAGACGCTTCCAGCGGGTTATAGTCTATGGCCTTGCGGTAATATTCCAAGGCGCCGTCAAACATGCCCCGACGGGAAAATTCCGCCGCAATGCCGTAATAATGGTTAGACAAAAACAACCCGTATGCAAAATGCAAAGGCCAAATGCTGATAAGCAACACCACGGGCACGCGCACCCACTTGGCCAAAAAAGCCGCGCGCATATACAGCCACGCCCCGCCCAGCGTCAGCGCACAAAGCACCGCCCAGGCGGTTACTTTTAAAAGTCCTTCCCCCGCGTTTTGCACGCCTGCATTGCCTGCCGTTTGCCAGAACATATAAATATAATATCCCGCCAAATAAACAACCGCCGCGCCCAAAGCCAAACGCGCCAGCCACAAAAGGGCCGTATGCTTACCGGCCGGCATATCCGGGCCAGAAGCTTCTTCCTGCGGCATGCACAAACGCACCAACAGCGCACTAAAAACGGCAAAGAAAAGCCCCGTGGACACAAAGCGCATGCTGACGTCAAAACAGTTGTGCACAACAATGCCAAAAAAGGCCGCGGCATAGCCCAAAAGCCACCAAACGGTGTCATCTTTTTGGGCAACGGCATTTGTTGCGGCAAGGCCGCGGCTTTTAAGCGTGCGTACGGAAGCGTAAAGCACAAAGAAAAGAAGCCATAAAAATATTGCCAGCCCCACCGTGCCCGCCGTGGCCCATTGTTCCAAATATTCATTTTCGGCGTGCTGGGTTTCGTTGTTGTGCATTTTTTCTATGTAGAAAATTTGCGGTTTGCGATAAGCGGGATAAATGGTTTTAAAGCTGCCCACACCCGTGCCCATGACGGGGCTGTCCTGCACCATGGCAAAGGTGGCCGCCCAGGTATAAGCGCGAAAACTGACGGACTGGAAGCGTTTGGCGGCATAGGCCCCCACCAAAAGCCCCGCCCCCAGCAAAAACACCAAGGCTAAAACATTGATTTTGCGTATATGTTTTTTAAAGAAAGGGCTGAGGT
>CALUQA010000115.1 GCA_944322775.1 uncultured Elusimicrobiales bacterium | reverse complement strand
CATACATCTCTTTCCAACTATCTGCTGGGGCAACTTTACGAGCAGGACAAAAGCTGGAAAAAGGCCGCCGAAGCCTTTGACAAAGCCATCACCTATGACCACCAATTTACCGAAGCCCGCCGCCACTATGCCCGCGCCCTGGAAAAAGACAAACAATATAACGAAGCTTACCGCCAGTACCGCATTTTGCGCTCGGCCAGCCCGCGCGACCCGGAGGCCAACGCCGCCGTTACCCGTCTGCGCCCCAAACTGACCAAGAGCGAAAAAGAACTGACCAAAGGCAAAGAGCGAACCAAACACACCTTTGTAAAACCCGTTGTGTCGCTGGAGGGCAAACTGAAAGAACTGCGCGTGGCGCTGGGCACCACCGCAGGCGGCCGCCCGTCCACCCGCAGCAGCCTTATTTTTACCCCCTCTCACCCTTTCCGCGTGATTGTAAAAAGCACGGGCAAAACCCTGGCGATGGGCAAAGCCAAAGAAACCTGGCGTGCCGAACTGAAAAAGGGCAAAGCCTCTTTGGTGTCCCCTAAGGGCAAGAGATATGTTTTTTCTGGCGCGGTAATTATTGAACCCAAGTCCGCCTCCGCCCAAACGGGCGCCACCATTTTGATAGAAAAAATAATGAGCGGTGCCGGTATGACCTGGGCCAGCGTGGACGACAAAGAATACCGCGGCAAGCTGGAAATCGTGCACGACAAAAAGCGCAACACCCTGCTGCCCATAAACATCGTCAACATAGAGGAATATTTAATGGGCGTTATGTCTTCGGAAATGCCGTCTGCCTTCCCCATGAATGCCCTGCGCGCACAAGCGGTGCTGGCACGCACCTATGCGCTGAAACACTTGGGCAAACACAAAGCCTACGGCTATGATTTGTGCGATACGCAAAACTGCCAGGTGTACGGCGGCGTCAGTGCCGAAAGCGAGCCCGGCAACGCGGCCGTAGAGTCCACCATGGGTCAAGTGTTGCTTTACAACAAAAAACCCATTGAAGGGGTGTTTTCGGCCAATGCCGGCGGCATTACGCAAAGCGCCAAAGAAGCAGGCTGGTACCAAACCCCGTATTTGATACCGACGTCCGATTATAAAGATTTTGATTTTACCAAACTGCAGCCCTATCAGTTCAAAAGCCTGCTGCAGCACCCGCACGACGCATACAGCCGCTACGACAAAAACGTCAGCCGTGCCGCCTATCGCTGGGCACGCGTGATTGAAGAAGAAGATTTGCGCCAAATCATCAAACGCCAGAAAAAAGACATCGGCGCCATTACCGCCATCATTCCGCAAAAGCGCGGCCGCTCGGGCTATGTCAGCCGCGTGCTGGTTAAAGGTACCAAAGGCAGTGTGACGCTTTCTAAAGAAAACGTCATACGCAACAACCTGGCGCCCGGCATGCTTAGAAGCAGCTACTTTATTGAGGTGCCCAATTATGAAGACCGCAAACTGAAAAACTTTGTTTTTTACGGCGGCGGCTGGGGGCACGGCGTGGGCTTTTGCCAAACGGGTGCGGCCGGACGTGCCGAGGACGGGCAGGAATACCCCGAGATTTTGATGCACTATTTCCCGGGCACTTCTCTTACCGACACCAGAGAAAAATAAAAAGACCTGCATTGTTTGGCAGCGTAAAGATTTTTACGGGCCGGCACCTGAAGGACAAAACACCTTGTTTATGTTCTAAAATATAAACAGCCTTTGCGTTGCCGAGTTTGTTTCTCGGGGTGAATGCAAAGGCCTTTTTAGTGCCATGTTAAACAAATAAAAACCCCGTCTTTAAGACGGGGTTTTAAAATACGTTAAGGTTGCGCTTGCTGGGGCATTTTAACCTGAATATTTTGCAGTTCTTTCATTTCCTGCTCGTCCAATTGTTTTAATCCCTGTTCGTATTCTTCCTGGTTTTTGACTTTAGAGGCCAACTCCGCCCGCTGTTGGTTATACTTTTCCATAATAGGGCGGGCCTTATTCGTCCAATCTTGTTTTGCTTCCTCGGGCACGCCCTGCATATTTTGCGTGACTGCCTGCAGGCGTTGGTCATTTTGTTGGTTAAACGTATCGGTTAGTGCGCGGGATTTTAACTCCTCCAGCTTTTTATTGGTTTCTTCCGTTTTCATCATGTCGTTTTTTACCACTTCACTTTCCGTTGCGCCGTTTTTTAAGGCTTCTTCACGCAGGGTGCTTCTGTAAGCGTTTAAATTATTCACCAAGTTTTGCGCTTCAGCGGCATACTGATCGCCAAACTGAGAAAACCCTTTTACAATTTCGTTGCCTTCATTTTTCCAGGCCTCTTTGCGTTCTTGCAGGCTTTCCTGGGTTTCCCAATAGGCGCGGCCGGCTTTCCGGCCTTCCGCTTCGTCTTTGGCGTCCTGCAAAATTTGCTCTTTGGCCAGTTCATTTTGAATTTGGGTCAAATTGCTCAGTGCGCCGGGTTTGGCCGTGGTGCGCACCACTTCTTCCAAGTCTTTTTGTCTTTGCGCGTCCAACGCCAACAATTGGCGGGTAGCCTCCGCCTCGCTTTGATACTGGGAATAGACGGCCATTTTTTGGGCACGGTTGGCGTCCAGTTTTGCCCGCGCGGCCGCTTCCGTTTCCGGGCCATAGGCCTGAGCTAATTTTTGTAAATATTTTTCGTCTTCCTGCTGCAGCTGCTGGGCCAACTGTGTCAGGCCCAAATTTTGGTTATATTGCTGCAACTTTTGGTTATATTTATTGTTTACGGCATTAGCGCGGATTTGCTTTTCCTGCGGGTCGCCGGGGGCAGACAAAGTGTCATTCATTTCTTTTTGAAAATCGTTCATAATGCTTTGCGCGCCTTCGGCCGCTTTATCGCCGTAAGTATTGCGCATATCATTAACAATGTTCTGCGACTGCGCCGCCAGCTGCCGCATTACCTGCGCCACGGCACCGCCTGCCTGTTTGGTTTCGGCCCCGTATAGTTGCGTGTCCATTTGGGCGGCTTCTCCGCGGGAACGGTTTAAATATTTTTCTATATTTTGCTGGCGTTTGCTTTTGGGCAGCATCGCACTGGCAATGGCCCGCTCTATCCCGGCGGAAAAGCCTTGCAGCTGCGAGTTCATTTTCTTTTGCTGCTGCCAGGTTTGCTGCGGAGTTAAGGCAGAAAGCATATTTTGACGGGTTTCGTTGCCCTGCTGATAGTCGCCCACGTTAACGGGAGAGCCGGCCAAAGGAGCGGCAGAAGGCACATATCCCCCCACACCAGCGGAAGAAGAGCGCGGCGTGTAACGCGACGGAGTTTTGCCCCTGTTTACTGCGCCGGAAACCGGTTGAGAAGGTGTGTAACGCACCGGCGGGAAAGCCGTGGTCGGACGGCGGTTTTGATAAGAAACGGCCGCCGCCTGCGGGGCTGTAAAGGCAGCCGGGGACGTCGTCACGCGGCCGGCAGGGTTAGGCAAAGGCACGGTTATATTTTGTTGCGCTTGCGGCCGATTTAAAATGTCAGAAGCAGAAGGCAAGCCCGCGGCCTGCGGGTGCTGCAGCATTTGCACAAAATCGTCGGAAGTTACGGCAGGCTCCGTTTCCGCATAAGAAGCGGCCGGGCGCGGCGCAAGCGCCGCAGCAGGGGCCGGCGCAGTAGAATGCATATTGCTCAGCAAAAAAGCCATCGCAATAACAAGCAGGATAACAACAAAAAGAAAAAAATAAAAGAATTTTCTGTTCATATTTATCTATTGTAGCAAAAGCGGGCCTTACCCCCCAATACAGCAATAGCCAAACAGAAACGCAGGCAGTTTTAAGGGCGGGCCGAAGACAAATATTCCCCGTTTGCCATATGTCTTTGGGCTTTGCCGTTCCAACGTTTTTGGGAAGCCAAAATTTCCTGGCGGTAAAAATCATTCAAACGTTCCAAAACGGCTTTTTTACGGCTTAAGCGGGCATTTTCCTGCAAGGCGCTTTCCATTTCGTTCCACGTGCGGTTAAAGGCCTTGCGCGCCTGCAACACGGCGTCTTTGCCATACAAAAACTCTATGTCTGTTTCCAACTGCTGCTGGGTCAAAATACTGCCCGAGCGGATTTGCGCAATTACCGCTTGCGGCGTAACGCCCAGCGGGTCGCTGTCTTGGGCCAAAACGGCGTTAACGTCCTGCATGGTTTGCTGGCGGATTTGCTGCAAACGGGCCGACAAATCCTGTTCCGTTTCGGCTTCCTGCATGGCTTGTACAAAATTATCTAACGCTTTGGCCAAGGCCGGGCGGCATTGGTCGGCCGCTTTTTGTCCATAATAAAAAGCGATTTTGTCCAAAAATTCTTTATTTCTGTTTTCTATGCGCTTGCGGGCCCCGTCCAACAGGTTTTGGGCCGGTTTTAAGCGGGTGGTGCCATTTTGCGCGGCGATAAAATCTTCCCAGGCTTTGTTTTGCTCTTGCTGGATTTGGCGCAAGCTTTCCGCCAAGGCAGACGGGGAAGAGGCTTGCTGGGCGGCCGTTACCGCCAAAGAAACATAATGATTGCCTAAAGAAGAAAGCTTTGCCGCACTGTCCTGCGCATAGGTTTGCTGCAAGCGATGGGCAATGACTTGGCGGTTGCGCTCCAACAGGCGGGTTAAAAAGTCAAAATCCGGCGGTACGGGCGTATTGCTGACCAAAGATACATCTGCCAAGGCAGGCACCGTAAGGGGCTTTTGCCTTTGTATGCCGCGCTGCTGCCAAGTTTTGGCTTTTTGCACATATTTTTTAATATTGGCCTGGCGCTGAAATTTGGAAGGGGTATTGTCCTGCGGGCGTACACAGCCGCCGACAAGCAAGGCACAGCAAAGCAGCAATAAGGCAGATTTCTTCATAATATGTCTCCGGGGGTTTTTTATATTATGACTAATCTGCCTATTTTGCACAAGGGCATTTGGGCCCGTTGCGCTTAACACAAAGGGCCCACGCGCCTTTGGGTCTTGCGGCCCAGAAACGTCAAAGCGCCGCCAAACGGGCTACGAGCGTTTTGGGATCTTTCTCCACTGGGCATAATCCCGCCGGAGGAGGCCGGCCTTTTTGGGCGGCATTTCCGCAGGGCATAAAAAACCCCGCC
>CALUQA010000114.1 GCA_944322775.1 uncultured Elusimicrobiales bacterium | reverse complement strand
GGACCCTTCCAAACAAACCGTTACGTTTAAAGACGTGGCCGGCGTGGAAGAAGCCAAAGAAGAACTGCAGGACATTATTAAATTTTTGAAAAATCCCAAAAAATTCCAAAAGCTCGGCGGTAAATTGCCCAAAGGCGTGCTTTTGTACGGCGCGCCCGGCACGGGCAAAACCCTGCTGGCCAAAGCCGTAGCCGGGGAAGCAGGCGTGGCGTTTTTCAGCGCGTCGGCTTCGGAATTTGTGGAAATGTTTGTGGGTGTGGGCGCCGCGCGCGTGCGCGACTTGTTTGAACAAGCCAAGAAAAACTCCCCCGCCATTATTTTTATTGATGAGCTGGACGCCGTCGGCCGCCGTCGTTTTGCCGGCATTGGCGGCGGGCATGACGAACGCGAACAAACCCTTAACCAGCTGCTTATTGAACTGGACGGGTTTGAAAGCAAACAGGGCATTATTTTGATGGCCTCCACCAACCGCCCCGACGTGCTGGACCCCGCGCTTATCCGCCCGGGCCGTTTTGACCGCCATGTGTCCGTTCCGGCGCCGGATTTGAAAGGCCGCGAAGAAATTTTAAAAGTACACGCCAAAAAAGTAAAATTGGCCCCGGAAGTGGACTTGCACACCGTGGCTAAAGGCACTCCCGGTTTTGTGGGGGCCGATTTGGCCAACGTCATTAACGAAGCCGCCATTTTGGCTGCCCGCGCCGACAAAGACGCCGTGGATAATGCCGACATGGACGAAGCCGTGGAACGCGTGATTGCCGGCCCGCAAAAAAAGAGCCGCATTATTTCCGAAAAAGAAAAGAAAATCATTGCCGCACACGAAGTGGGCCACACGGTGGTGGCGCGCTTGACCAACCATTCCGATCCGGTGCACAAAGTCACCATCATTCCGCGCGGTCAGGCGTTGGGATATACGCTGCAATTGGCGCTGGAAGATAAATTTTTAACCAGCAAGTCCGAAATTTTGGACAAGATTTGCATTCTGCTTGCCGGCCGCGCCAGCGAAGAACTGGTGTTTGGGGAAATTACCTCCGGAGCCAGCGACGACCTTAACAAAGCCACGGCCTATGCCCGCAAAATGATTATGGAGCTGGGTATGAGCGAAAAAATTGGTCCCATCGCGCTGCCTGGCGGCGAAGAAAACGAAGTGTTTTTAGGACGGGATTTATCCCGCCACCGCCAGTATTCCGAAGAACTGGCCAGACGCATTGACGCGGAAATTTCCGACACGTTGCAAACGGCCTATGCACGCGCGAAAGAAATTATTTCTTCGCACCGCGCCCAGTATGACAAACTGGTGGAACGCCTGCTTGAAAAAGAAGTGGTGGACGCGGCGGAAATTGACGAAATTTTAGGGCTGGCCCCCAAAAAGGAAGAGCCCGCCCCGCAAACGCCTGCGGGCACAAAACCGGAAAGTAAACCGGCAGACAAACCGGCCGAACAAAAGCCGGAGGCCAAACCGGATAAGGAACCGCAGCAGGCAGAACTGTTTTAACCCCGCCGCCGCGCTTTTGCGCGGCGCGGCTTTTTGCTGTAACCGCATTAGGCGGATATTTTATCGCGCGGCTTGCCGCGCAGGAAGGAAACCATATGGGCAAATATTTTGGCACGGACGGGGTGCGTGCCGTGGCGGGCCAATTCCCGCTGACGGAAGATTTTATTAAAAAGCTGGGCTATTGCGCTTTAAAAGAAATGGCGCCTTATGCCGGCAAAAAACATCTTAAAAATCAGGTTGTCATCGCGCGTGACACGCGCCTTTCGGGCCCGTCTATTTTAAAAAGTTTAACAGAAGGTATCCGCGCCGCGGGTGCCGACGTGTTGGACATGGGCATTTCTCCCACGCCTTCGGTGGCGGACGCCGTCAAACAAACGGGTTCTTTGTGTGGGGTGGTCATATCGGCCAGCCACAACCCGCCGGAGTTTAACGGCATTAAATTTTTCTCTAATCGCGGCACCAAACTGCCCGAAGAGTTGGAAGACGCCATAGAAAAAGCCATAGAAAGCACTACCCAAATCCCCGCGCCGACGGGTACGTACCGCGCCGCGCCGGAGCTGGTGGAAGCCTATAAAAAGTTTTTGATGTCCACGGTGGACGCTGCTTTGCTGAAAGGCACCAAAGTTGTGCTGGACTGCGCAAACGGAGCCTCGTACCAAATTGCCCCGGCCGTTTTTAAAGCCTTGGGCATGGACGTGACGGTGATGGCAGACGTGAACGACGGTGCCGTCATTAACGAGGGCGTCGGTGCTTTGCATACCGAAAAAATGCAAGCCTTAACCAAAGAAAAAGGCGCCTATGCCGGCTTTAGTTTTGACGGCGACGCCGACCGCGTCATCGCCAGTGACGAAACGGGCCGCCAGCTGGACGGCGAATACATTATTGCCGCTTCCGCCTTGGCGCTTAAAGAGCAAGGCAAACTGCCTGCTAACAAAGCCGTGATGACGGTGATGGCCAATTTAGGCTGCATTAATTATTTAAAAGACGCCGGCGTAAGCGTGCAGCAAACGCCGGTGGGCGACAAATATGTGGCCCAAGTGCTTGAAAAAGAAGGCCTGGCCGTCGGTGGGGAAACGTCCGGCCATATTATTTTCCCGCATTTTTCCAACACGGGTGACGGCATTTTGTCGGCACTGCAATTTTTGCAGTTTGCCAAAAAATCCGGCCTGCCGCTTAGTGCTTTTGCCGCCAAGTGGGAAAAATACCCCTGCCAATTGCGCGCCGTAAAAGTGACGCAAAAACCGCCGCTTGAAAGTTTGCCCGGGTTTGTGGAAGGCATTAAAAAGCTGCAAGACAAATTAAACGGCAAAGGGCGCGTGTTCGTGCGTTACAGCGGCACGGAACCCAAACTGCGCATTTTGGTGGAAGGGGCAGACGAAAAATTGGTGGCGCAAACGGCCGACGAAGCCGAGGCGCTTTACCGCTCCAAAACGGAGGAGAAAAAATGACTTTGAAACTAGGTGTAAATATTGACCATGTGGCCACCCTGCGCCAAGCGCGCCGGGCCACATTTCCCGACCCGCTGCTGGCAGCCGAGCTTTGCCTGTGCGTAGGGGCGGACTATATTGTGGTGCACGTGCGCAATGACGAGCGCCATATGAACGAAAAAGACTTGGCCCGTTTGTGCAAAGCCTATCCCAAAAAAATTCACTTGGAATGCAACAGCTCCGAAAAAATGCAGAAGCTGGCGCTTAAGTGCAAACCCTTTTCCGTGTGCATCGTGCCCGAACTGCCGGGCGAAGTGACCACCACGGGCGGGCTGAAATTTACGCCCAAAAATTTTGACCGCATTCGCCAAATGACCGAAGCCTTGCAAAAGAAAGGCATTTTGGTCAGCCTGTTTATAGACCCGACGGCGGACTCCGTGCGTGCGGCCGCCAAATGCGGCGCCGACATTGTGGAGCTTTGCACGCGCGATTACAGCGAAGCCACCACCAAAAAACAGCAGGCCAAACTGCTGCGGGATTTGGCGTTGGCCTCTCTGCTGGCTAAAGAGCTGGGGCTGGAAGTGCATGCCGGCCACGGCCTGGATTACGAAAATGTGCTGCCCGTGGCGGATTTGTGCGGGGTCAGCTGCATGAATATTGGCTTTTCCATCATTTCGCGCGCCGTGCTGGCGGGCTTGCCCAATGCCGTATGCGCGATGAAGGAGCTTTTGTAAGGAGCCGTTATGTGCGGAATTATAGGTTACGTAGGCAACAAAAACAGCGTTCCGTTTTTAATTGAAGGACTTAAAAAATTAGAATACCGCGGGTATGATTCGGCCGGTATCGCCGTGGCGGAAAACGGCAAAATTAACCGCATTCGCGCCGTGGGCAAAGTGGCCGAACTGGAAAAAGCCGCCCTGCTGGCAGACCCGCAGGGCAACAGCGGCATTGGTCACACGCGTTGGGCCACGCATGGCAAACCCAGCGAAGAAAACTCCCACCCGCATACCGACTGCACGGGCGATATTGTGGTGGTGCACAACGGCATTATTGAAAACTATTTGCCCTTAAAAGAAAAATTGCAGGCCCTGGGGCACAAATTTAAAAGCGAAACCGACACGGAAGTAATTGCCCATTTAATTGAAGAAAATTTAAAACGCGTCCATGCCGAAAACGACCAACAGCGTTTGTTCCTGGCCGTCATGAAAACCAGCGACGAACTGCAAGGCGCTTTTGCCTATGGCGTGTTGTGGGCCAAAACGCCGGAGCAAATTATCGGCGTTAAAAACCAAAGCCCCATGACCGTGGGCCTTGGCGACGGGGAAAACTTTTTAGCTTCCGACGTGCCCGCCTTTTTGAAATATACCAATAAAGTGTTGTTTCTGGAAGACGGCCAAACCGTGGTGCTTACGGCCAAGACGGCCAAAGTATACGGCATGGACGGACAGGAAGTAAAGGTAAAACCGGTCAAAATTTCCTGGGACCAAAAGACGGCCGAAAAAGGCGGTTACGACCACTTCATGCTTAAGGAAATTTACGACCAGCCGCAAGCGCTGGAAGACACCCTGCGCACCGCCAAAGAAGATTTTATGCGCATTTTGGGCCTTAAGACCGAAGATTTGCGCCGCATTAAAAATGTGTATTTGGTGGCCTGCGGCACGGCTTATCATGCCGCGTTAATCGGCAAATATTATTTGGAAAATTTTGCCGGCGTGACCGCCTCTGTGGATTTGGCAAGCGAGTTTAAATACCGCACCATTCCGCCGGCCAAAGATACCCTGTGCATTGCCGTCAGCCAATCCGGCGAAACGGCCGACACGTTGGGCGCCGTCAAAAAAGCCAAAGAGTTGGGTTTTAAACGCTTGGCCATTTGCAATGTGCTGGGCTCCGGTTTGACGCGTGCCTGCGGCAGCGTGTTCTTTACGCACTGCGGGCCGGAAATCAGCGTGGCCAGCACCAAGGCATTTACCAGCCAAATTATTTCTTTGTATGCACTTGCCATATTCTTGGGGCATGCCTCGGGCAATATCAGCCAGAGCCAGTTTAATAAACTCTATAAAGAAATGATGGCTTTGCCCAAAGCCGTGGCCGAAGCGCTGAAAATAGAATATGACGTGCGCCACCTGACCAAAAAAGTGTATAAAGCAGACCGCTTTATCTTCTTGGGGCGCAATGTGGAATACCCCATCGCGCTGGAAGGTGCACTGAAACTGAAAGAAATTTCTTATACTTCTGCCGAAGGGTTTGCCGCGGGCGAAATTAAGCACGGGCCGATTTCGGTGATAGACAAAGGCACCCCGGTTATTGTGCTGATGCCTAAAAACCATTTGTTTGACAAAATGCTTTCCGCCTGCCAGGAATGCCGCGCGCGCGGAGCGTTTGTCATTGCCGTTACCACGCCGGATGGTAAAGAAGAAGCCGCGGCCGTGACGGATAAACAAATTATTGTCCCGCAGGTGAGCGAATATTTGCAGCCGGTGCTGGACGTAATTGCTTTGCAGTTCTTTGCCTATTGGGTGGCTAAACGCCTGGGGCGCGATATTGACCAACCGCGCAACCTGGCCAAAAGCGTAACCGTAGAATAGGAGGGCGCATGCGCCTGACCAAGGCACGGGTAAAATCTTTTTTGCCGAAACGTCCGAAAAGTGCCAATAAGGGCACTTTCGGGCGGGTGCTGGTGGTGGCCGGGTCTGAAAAAATGGCCGGCGCCGCCGTGCTGTGCACGCGGGCCGTGCTTAAAACGGGCGCGGGTTTGGCTGCGCTTGCCTTGCCCAAAAGCCGCCAATGCACCGCTGCGGCCGCCTTGCCGGAAATGCTTACGCTGCCCTTGCCGGAAGAAGACGGCGTCATCTCCTGCCGTGCTGTGCCGGTGCTGCAGCATTTTATTGAAACGTTTAAACCTTCCGTTCTGCTGATAGGCCCGGGCCTTGCCGACGCGCCTTTTATTATTCCTTTTTTAAAAGAAAATACCCTGCCTGCCGTGATTGATGCCGATGCGCTAAATGCACTTTCCAGACAAAAAGATTTTGGACGCATGCTGCGCGGTCATTTCCCGCTTATTTGCACGCCGCACCCCGGGGAAATGAAGCGTTTGCTAAAAGAGCCTATTTCCGCTGAAGAAAAACAGCGGGAAGTTTATGCCAAAAAATTAAGTGCTTTAACCGGCGGCGTAAGTTTGTTAAAGGGCTTTCATACCGTTATTACGGACGGTAAAACCGTATATGTAAACCCGACGGGCGGCCCTGCCTTGGCCAAAGCCGGCAGCGGGGACGTGCTGGGCGGGTTTATCGCCGGGCTGTGGGCACAGCTGGGTACGGCGGAAGGTTTTGACAATAAAACTGCGTTAAAAGCCGCCGCCTGCGGGGCTTATTTGCATGGTCTGTGCGGGGATTTGGCCGCAAAAAAATTAAACGAGCGTTGCGTGTTGGCTTCCGACACGACGGAGCAACTGCCTTTTGCTTTTAAAAAAATATTACAAAGATAAATCTGTTCCCCGCCGTGCGCGCTGGGGAGATATTTTATAAAATAAACTATGCTTTATATCCTTTTAATCATCATCGCTGTTGTTGCTTTGCTTGTTCTTTTGACGGTGTGGGGCTGTGCCCACATGGCCAAAAAAGTGCTGCACCCCGTGTCCAAACGCAAAGCGCTGGACGTGTGGCCGGACCAATATAAACTGACCTACGAAAATATTTATTTTAAAACCCAAGACGGCGTTTTGATTAAAGGGTGGTTTATCCCCAATGACCAGTCCGACAAGACCATTATCCTTATGCACGGCTGGGGCATGAACCGCGGTGACGTGTTTAAAAACACCTACTTCTTGCATGACCTGGGCTATAACCTGATGTATTTTGATTTCCGCGCTTTGGGCGAAAGCGGCGGCACGGTCAGCTCTATCGGTTATTTGGAAGTGAAAGATTTGCAGGCGGCCATCGCTTTCTTAAAAGCTACGCGCCCGCAGGCGTGTGCGTCCATTGGTTTATACGGCATTTCCATGGGGGGAATGGTGGCCATTTGCGAAGCAGCCCAAAACCCCGAAATCAAATGCGTGGTGGCGGAAGCGTCTTATTATTCGTTCCGCCGTGTGGTGTCGCGCTGGGCTTGGGTGCACAAAAAGGTGCCCTATTTTCCGCTTATCCCCATTGTGCTGCATTATATGCGCCGGTATTTGGGTGCCAACCCGGAGCATTACAGCCCCAAATATAATATCCCCAAAATTGCGCCGCGGCCCGTGTTTATTATTCACGGACGGTATGATAATTTGGTGCCGGCCGCACAGGCCAAAATGTTGTTTAAACGTGCCGGCGAGCCCAAAGAAATTTGGCTGGTGCCGGGCGCCAAACACAATAAATGTGCCGAGGTGGGCGGCTTTGAATATAAGCAGCGCCTCATGAACTTTTATAAAAAATACCTGTAACTAAAAACGCCGAATAAGCTTCGGCGTTTTTTACGGCTAACTTTTACGCGGCGGCGCACCGAACAAAAAATTTTACGCAAACTGGACTTATCAAACCTGCGGGCGCTTTCTCTGGCGGGGGCAAAAATTCTAAAATATATATATGAAGAAACTGGTTATTTTTGATTTGGACGGAACCCTTTTAAACACCATTGCCGACTTGGCCGCCGCCACCAACCAGGCGTTGGCCAAATTGGGCTACCCTTTGCACGACACGCCCGCTTATTTGCGTTTTGTGGGCAACGGCATCAATAAACTTTTTGAGCGGGCTTTGCCGCAAGAGGAACGCACGCCGGAAAATGTGCTGCGCGTGCGGGCTTTGTTTGTGCCTTATTATAACCAGCACGGCACCGATTTGACCCGCCCTTATGACGGTATTCCCCAGGTGCTTGAAACCCTGCAAAAACAAGGGATCAAGCTGGCGGTAGCTTCCAATAAATATCAGCAGGCTACCGGGGAACTGGTTAAACATTATTTCCCGCAAATTGCTTTTTCGGCCGTGCTTGGCCAGCGGGAAGGTTTGCCCACCAAGCCCGATCCGCTGTTTGTAAAAGAGATTTTAAAACAAACTGCCTGCACCCCGCAGGACACGCTTTATGTGGGGGACTCTGACGTGGATATGCAAACGGCCAAAAATGCCGGCGTGGACGCCTGCGCGGTAACGTGGGGCTTCCGCACGCGGGAAGAGCTGGCCGCTTATCACCCCAAATACATGGCAGACAAACCGCAGGATATTTTACATATGCTCTCTTAATAAAAACCCCGCTTTAAGCGGGGTTTTTTTTAAATGGACTTGCAGATTTGCCGAATGTATTTTGCGGCGTGGCGCATACTGTCTTGTTTATCTTTGGCAAAGTCACTCAGGCAGGTCACGGTTAAGCGGCAGTTTTTAGGCAGGGCTTTAAGTGCTTTTTCTTCACACAGTCCGCAAATAAATAAAACCGATTTTTTATATTTCTTTGCCAGTTGCAGGGCGGCCAGCGGTGCTTTGCCGTACAGGGTTTGTTTGTCCAACTTGCCTTCCGCCGTAATAATTAAATCGGTCCCTTTTCCCCATTTATCAAGCGGTAAATGTTTTTTTAAAAAGTCTGCCCCCAAAATAATTTGCGCGTCCAGCAAGCCGTACAGCCCGGCACACAAGGCCCCGGCTGCCGCGGTGGACGGCGTGCGGGCAAGGTCTTTGCCGGTAGCTTTTTTAACGGCACGGGCATAGACGGTTAATGCTTTTTCCAGCGTGCGCACCTGGGCCGGCGTAGCGCCTTTTTGCGGGCCGAACACGCGGGCGGAACCCAAGGGGCCCAATAGCGGGTTGGTCACGTCCGCCACGGCGTAAATTTTAACGCCGCGCAGTTGCTTTTTTGCAAGGCTCGGGTCTATGTAAGCAAGACGCAACAGGGGCTTTGCCCCGTTGGGCAGGTCCTTGCCTTGTTTGTCTAAAAAGCGCACGCCCAAGGCGCGTGCAATGCCGGCGCCGCCGTCGTTGCAGGCCACGCCGCCTAAACCCACATAAATCTTTTTTGCACCGCGTTTAAGCGCATGTTTTATCACTTCGCCCACGCCTAAGGAAGAGGCTCCCAGTGCGTCCAGCTCTTCTTTTTTGGCTTTGCCCAAGCCGCAAATGCGGGCCGTTTCAATGACGGCTGTCTTTTCTTGGCCAAGCCACAAATAAGACGTGGACGCCATTTTTAACAAGGCGTTGTGTGCACGGGTGCGAATGATTTTTGCCGCGGGAAAAAGCACTTTAAAAAAATCGATAAATCCGTCGCCTCCGTCAGAGAGCGGATAGGCAACGACATGATGTTTTTTTTGCAAAGCGTTTTGCAAAACGCGCGCCGTTTGGCGCGCGCTTAAAGAACCTTTAAAACTGTTGGGTAAAACAAGTATGTTCATTAGAACTTCCAACTAAATTTGAGTGATGCGGCCAAATTGGCAGAGGAAGAATCTTTAAACTCCCCGGAATAGGGACTAAAGAACTCTTGCACTTCCAGACCCAGCATCATGTCGTCAAAATGCGTTTCCACACCTAAACCCACGGAACCGGCAAAACCGTTGGAGCTTAAGGAATCACCTTCAATTACGCCGCGGTAATTGAGCGAAAGCATACGGTAGCCGGCAGAAGCCGTGGCATAGACCGAGAACAAATCGTCGGGGTTGAAATAATAGTTGGCTTTGAGCAAAATATCAAACAGCTGACCGCTGGTCTGCGCAGATAAGTCCGACCCCGGCGGATAAGGCAAGTTGGGCTGGCGGCCGGCGGCGGTGGCGGCGTCAATCTCTTTTTGGTTGGCTTCTTCTATGGCCGGGTCTTTATCGTCAAAAGAGGCATTGGGAATGTTGGCAATGGCCACGGCGGGGCCCACCCACAAATTGCTGCTTTTTATGCGCCACATAAAGGCGGCTTCCGCACGCACACCGGTGCCGCCGATATCATACGGAGAGGTATTTTCAAAGCCGGGACGGCCGGTGTTGTCCAGTTTTAAATCGTTCATTTGCGCGCCCACGGTAATGGCAAAGTATTTGTCGGAGTTGCTGTCTTTGGGGCGGGCGGCTTTTTTGGCTTCGGCTTTTTTGATTTCTTCCAGCTTGCCGCTGCGGGCCGCTTCGGCCGTTTTGGCAATTTCTTCTTCCGTTTTTTGTTTGTTTACGCCTTTTAAGAAGGCTTCTTCATCACTCATTTGTGCACGTTGGGCGCGTATTTCCGCGGCAGAAATTTCTTTTACGGTTTGCACTTGGCCGTTTACAATTTCCGGTTTTTTAACGTCAAATACTTTTTCAATGTCGGCGTCAAAGGTCAACCCCCCGGCGGCTTGCACGGGCGCGGCGGTGGTGGCGGGCACAGAAGGCACCGCGTAGGAAGAACCCGCAGCCACGGGGGCTGCATTAGTGCCTGCGGCAGCGGCTGCTGCTGCTGCTGCCTGCGCGGCTAAAGCGGCTTGCTGGCGGGCCTGATTTGCAGCCACGGCCTGCTGGGCGGCTTTGCCTTGATCGTAGTCGTACACTTCTACCGATACGATTTGCGGCATGTCAATATTTACAATGCCGTCGCTGGTTTGCAGCACCATGTTAAATTCGTCCAAATCCAAAATGACACCCACCAGCTGCGTGCCGCCTTTTAAAAAAATGCGGTGCTGATCGGGCAATATTTTTTCCACTTCGCGCTGGTTTAAAACTACCGGCCCGTAAGAAGTGGTCATGTTGATGGTGTATTCGTCTTGAGAAAGAATGGAACCGCTGATAAAAGTGCCGTCTTTAAGTTTGACGGTTTCGGCAAAAGAAAAAGAAAAAAGGGAAAGGAATAATAAAAGGAAAAGGCTTTTTTTCATGAAACGCTCCGACTAAACTTCAAAAGAAGGCGGCACGGGGCCGCCTTCTTTGTTAGATTTATTTTTCTTCGCTGCTGACAACAACCACTTCTTCTTTTTTAGCTTCGCAGCAGCAGGGTGCTACGGCTTTTTTGATTTTGCGCAGCGCTTTGAGGATAGCAGCCACCGTCAGGAAGCCCAGCATGACGCTGAAGCTGTTGACCAAGAACCCAAACAGGCTCTGCCAATAATCGGCACCGCTGATCATCGGAGAAGTGCTCATCAGATACACGATGTAAAGCGTGTAAATCAAGGTGAGGTAGAACAAGGCCACGAAAATCCAGTACAGCCCTCTAAGGCAAAACCAGTTATGCGGCCACCATTTGTTTTTGCAAGCCATGGTATGCTCCTTTTTTCAAATTCGGCTTGGGGAACCCCTGCGCCGTTAACAAATATATTGTATCAAAAGAAAACCCAAAAAACGGTTTTTTGTCTGCGTAAAATAAATTAATTGTTTTGCGCGCGCTGCAGCATTTCCTGCGCGTGGCGCAGGGCGGTTTGGTCGTTGTCGCCCGCGGCGCCGAGCATGCGGGCAATTTCGGCGGTGATTTCGTCGCCGTGCAAAGCCGTTAAAGAAACATCGGTATGTTTGCCGTCGGTTGTTTTTTCTATGTGAAAGAAAGCGTCTGCATTGGCCGCCACGGAAGCCAAATGCGTCACACACAGCACCTGCCGCCCTTTGGCTACGGCACGCAGTTTTTGCCCCACCAGCGCGGCCGTGCGCCCGCCCACGCCGGTGTCCACTTCGTCAAACACCATGACGGGCACGTCCCCGGCAAGCACGGTTTTTAAACCCAGCATCACGCGCGAAAGTTCCCCGCCGGAAGCCGACTGGGCCAGCGGACGCGGGCTTTGCCCGGGGTTGGGGGAAAATAAAAACTCCACATTGTCTGCCCCCGTGGGGCCGGGGTTTTCGGCGTCCATTTCTACGGCAATTTCAAACACAAGGCCTTCAAAACCCAGCGGAGCGATTTCTTTTTCCAGCTGTTTGGCCAGCTTTTGCGCGGCGGCGGAGCGTTTGTCGTGCAGGTCTTCGCACAAAGCGTTTAAGCGGGTGCGAACAAGCTGCTCCTCGCGGCGGAGGTCTTCTTCGTGCATATGGGAGTTTTGCAAATGGTTAATTTGTTCTTTGAGTTCGGCGGCTTTTTTCAGCACGTCGGCAATTTCCGGCCCGTATTTTAGTTTCAGGCGTTTTAATTTTTCATGGCGGGAAAGCATATCGTCCAGCATTTGCGGGTCTGCATTTAAATTGCTTTGATAGGCGCTTAAATCCGCGCAGGCGTCACTGAGCAGGGTTTCGGCATTTTCCAATGCGTCGGCCACGGGGGCGGCATTTTCGTCCAGCTCGGCCATTTCGCGCACTTGGCGGGCGGCACGGCCCAAGAGAGCCGTGGCGGAGTCTTCTTCTTCATACAAACTTTGATAGGCCTGCCCGGCCAGTTCCAACAGGCGTCCGGCGTGCTTCATTTGGGGCAGTTTCTGCTCCAGGTCCAAGTCTTCACCTTCTTTGGGGTTGATGTCTTCTATTTCTTTAAGTTGAAAAGCATACAAATCCAGCAGGCGTTGTTTTTCTTGCTCGCTCATTTGGCAGGACTGTAATTGAGCTAAAATATTTTGCCATTCTTTATAGGCTTGCGCCGTTTTTTGCCGCAAAGGCAGCAGCTTGGCATAGGTGTCTAGCATTTGCAATTGCACTTCGGGCCGCAAAAGACTTTGGTGTTCGTGCTGGCCGTGAAAGTCCACCAGTTCTTTGCCCAGCTCCGCCAAAGCCGCGGCCGGCACGGGGCGGCGGTTGATGAAGGCTTTGCTTTTGCCCTTTTTATCCAGCGTGCGCTGAAAAGTAAGCACTGCCTCGCCGGGGGCATATTTTTGCAGTAAAGCGGGGGGAACGCCTTGCGCGTCAAACTCGGCGCAGACTTCCAGCTTGTCGCAGCCGTCTTTGACTAAAGAAGCCGAGCCGCGCGCGCCCAGCACAAACCCCAAAGCGGAAATAGCCACGGATTTGCCGGCACCCGTTTCGCCGGTAAACACGTTCAGCCCCGCCTGCGGGGCAAAAGACGCTTGGGAAATGACGGCAAAATTGCGCACGGAAAGTTTTTTAAGCATCAGCGCCCTCCCCATTCCAGTTTGGCGCGCAAACGGGAAAAGAAATCAAATCCGCCGGCGTAAAGCAGGCGTGCTTCGTGTTTGGCGCGGCGCAGAATGACGCGGTCGCCGCTTTTCAGTTCGCCGTTTTCCTGCCCGTCCAGGCTGACGGCGGCGCGGTCGGTGTCGTTTTTAAAATCGGGGGAAAATACCAGCTCCGCCTCTGCGCTTACCAGCAGGGGGCGCTCGGTTAAACTGTGCGGGCAAATGGGCGTCATCAGGCAGACGTTTAAATCCGGCTCCACAATCGGTCCGCCCGCCGCCAAAGAATAGGCCGTGGCGCCGGCCGGCGTGGAAATAATCAGCCCGTCGCCGTAATAGCGTTTAAGTTCCACTCCGTTGCATTGCGCGCGCAGCGCAAAAGCGCGCGGCTGCAGGGTTTTAATCACGCAGTCGTTAAAGGCAAGCAGGCCCTTGATGGGGGCTTGGCCTTGGCGTTCAATGTCGGCACTTAAAAGCAGGCGGCGGCTGGTTTGAAAATTGCCCTGCAAAATTTGCAGCAGACTGTTTTCGGCCTCGTTTTCTTCGCAGGCGGAAAGAAAGCCCAAACTTCCGCAATTGACCGCCAGCACCGGCATGCCCAGCGGGGCCGTGGCGCGGGCGCAGCGCAGGGTGGTGCCGTCCCCGCCCAGGCTGACGCACAAGTCGGCATCAAATACGTGCGATATGCGTTTGTAATCGTTTAAAATTTCTGTTTGCAGCCCTTTTTTGTGCAAAAAATCGGCCAGCTGGCGCGCCGTTTGGGCGGCGTTTGGCTGAGAAGGATTGCAAACTAAGATAATTTTGCGAAAGTTCATTTGTACCTCATTCTAGCAAAATATCCCCTTGCCCCGCACGGACGCGTATAGTGTAAAAGAGCCTTGGACAAGCCCCTGGCATATAGGCAAGAATGGTATAATAAATATAAGGAAAGGAGTTTTTATGTGGGATTATACCGATAAAGTAATGGACCATTTTCGGCACCCGCGCAATGTGGGCGCCATACCCAATGCCGACGCTACCGGCCAAGTAGGCAGCCTGGTATGCGGCGACGCGTTAAAACTGACGCTGAAAGTAAACAAAGACACGCAAGTCATTGAAGACGCCAAATTTGAAACCTTTGGCTGTGCCAGTGCCATTGCCTCATCTTCCGTGTTGACGGAAATGATTAAAGGCAAAACGCTGGAAGAAGCCTCTAAAATTACCAACCAGGATATTGCCGATGAGCTGGGCTCCTTGCCGGCCGAAAAAATGCACTGCTCCGTGATGGGTATGGAAGCCTTGGAAGCGGCAGTAAAAAGCTATCACCAGGGCGGCAAGCCGGTGGTGTTTGAACAACAGGCCGAAAAGATTGTCTGCCACTGCTTTAACGTGTCGGAAGACACCATTATTAAAGCCATTCGTGCCAACCATTTAAAAACGGTGGAAGAAGTTACCTTCTACACCAAAGCTGGCGGTGGGTGCGGACGCTGCAAAGGGGAAATACAGAAGATTTTGGACAAAGTAAACTCCTGCGGCGTGCCGGAAGCCCCCAAAACGGAGAACAAAAAATTTGCCGATTTGACCATTGTGGAAAAAATCAAACGCATTGAAAAAGTGCTGGAAGAAGACGTCCGCCCGCAG